>CAZIQQ010000066.1:0-10561 GCA_964541555.1 uncultured Bifidobacterium sp.
ACGCAGATGGTCGCCGTGATGACGGCGGTCATGAACTTCGGCATCGGCGGGATGGGCGGCAGTTCAGCCATGGAGCTCTTTCGCAGCGGTTTCGGAACCGGTGTGATTCCACCAGACGCCTGCGACGGATAACACCGTCGCGGCCCCGGGCCGGATCGTTACCCGACGGTCGTCATGGCCCCGCAGGGACACTCGGCGACCGACCCCCCTTACCAGCGGGCAAAACAGGCATACCGTGGAGGCATTAGAACGAGCCGCTGAAAGGATCATGAATGGCAATCCGCACGCGCTCCATCGCCATCGGCGCAATCTCCGCCATCGCCCTTGCGGGCGCGGCAAGCCCCGCCCTGGCGCAGAAGACGATCTCGGTGACCACCACCAAGGCGGCACCGATGGCCCTCAAGGGCATCCCGGCCACTCTCAAGGCCGGCACCTACACGTTCAAGTACACGAACACGTCCGGCATCGCTCACAACCTGCGCGTGGGCTCGACCGCAACGCCGCTCATCACCAAGGGATCGAAGACGATCAAGGTGACGCTGAAGAAGGGCACCACCGTCAAGTACGTGTGCGACCCGCACGCCACGATGATGAAGGGCACCATCAAGGTGACCTGAGCAGTACCCCCAGCGGGATTCGAACCCGCGCTACCGCCGTGAAAGGGCGGCGTCCTGGACCACTAGACGATGGGGGCCAGGAGGTGTGAGGCTACCTGGCCCCGCGAGGGGTCAGGCGGCCTGCACGCCGTGTTCGGCGACATCCGCGGAGCCGATCGGCGGACGGCACACCGGGCAGGGCGCCCAGTGGGCCGACAGGTACCGCCACGGCCCATGGATGGTGTCGCGCACGCCCGGGTCCCCGCGATGGGGTGCCTCCGGGCAGTCCAGGCGGTGGTACTGGCCGAAGCCGCCCTTGCTGAAGTGGGCCACCACTCCCTCGGTGGCCACGCGGTCGCGTCCCGCGTGCGTGATGCTCATGTACGTCCCTCCTCGTGAGGAACCGGGCCTGTGCCCGTTCGCTTCATCTCTTTCGCTTCCGAAGGTATCACCAGCAGGGCATTCGCCGCCAACCCCATCGTTCCCTCGTGTCAGGCCTGCATCAGGCCGACTGGGCCGCGATCACCAGCGCCTCGAGCCTGCGGTGGGTCTCCTGCATGCCCTCCGCCATCCCCCCGGCCAACTGGGCGTCGCGCCCCTCGGGCGTGGGGTGCGTGATGTCCACCGTGAACAGGGTGTGGCCATCGCCGTGGGGCATCAGCGTGGCCACCTCGGTGGCCCCGGCATCCGGGAAGGGGTCGAACACGAAGGTCTGAACCAGGCGCCCGGGGCGCTCGACCTCGAGGTACTCGCCCCCGAACCCGAACACGTTTCCGTGGGCGTGCATCTCGAACCGCCAGCGGCCCCCCGGACGCACGTCCATCTCCACCACCACCGGCGCGTGGTGCGCGGGGCCCCACCAACTGGGCACCAGCGACGGATCGGTCATGGTGTCCCACACCACCTCGGGCGGCGCCGGGAACACCCGCTCCAGCCGAACCCCGCGGTCGCCCACCGTCGTCACCGTCGTGCTCACGCCGCCCATCCTAGGCGGGCCACGGCGGTAGCGTTTGCCACGTGCACGGCTCGCCCGACCTCCCCCGCCGCTTCGTGGCCGAGTTCATCGGCACGTTCATCCTCGTGGCCGGCGGCTGCGCGGCCGCGGCGGTGGACTTCCGCATGGACGGCGGCATCGGCGGCCACATCGGCGTGGCCGTCGCATGGGGCCTGGTGGTCGCGATGGTCATCTTCGCCATCGGCCACCTGTCGGGCGCGCACATCAACCCGGCAGTCACGCTGGCATTCGCATCCGGGCGCCACTTCCCCTGGACCGAGGTGGTGCCGTACTGGGTGGCGCAGGTCACCGGCGCCATCGCCGGTGCCATGGCCGTGGCGGGATTGTTCGGAACCGGCAGCGGGCTGTCGGTGACCCAGCCGTTCGAGGTGAGCGACATGGGCGCCATCGGCATCGAGATCATCATCACGGCCATCCTCATGCTGGTGGTCATGGCCGTGGCCACCGACACCCGGGCGCAGGGAGCCCTGGCGGCCGTGGCCATCGGGGTGACCGTCACCGTGATCGGCCTGGTCATGGGACCCATGGAGGGCGCGTCGATGAACCCGGCGCGCTCCATCGGCCCTGCGGTGGCCACCGGCGAGTACGCCGCCCTGTGGGTGTACCTCATCGGCCCCATCGTCGGCGCCGTGCTGGGCGTGGCCATCTACGCCTACATGCGCGGGCGCCCGCAGCCCCATGGGGCGCCCCCCGACGCCGAGGCCGGCGAGGATCTGTCCTAGCCGTTCCCCGCCGCCCGGGTGCCCGCGGCGCATAAGGTGCATGCATGGAGATGAACGGGGCACGGGTGCTGGTGCTGGGAGCCACGGGTGGCTTCGGCGCGGAGGTGGCGAGGTCGCTTGCGGCGCGGGGCGCACGCCTGGCCGTGCACGGGCGCAACAGGGCACGGCTCGATGCCCTGTCGGCCGAGCTCGGCGCCATGGCGGTCGAGGGCGACCTCACGGCGCCCGGAGCGCCCGATCAGGTGGTCGACGCCGCAGCGACGGCGCTGGGCGGACTCGACGTCATCGTCATGTCGGCGGGCGCCGTCGCGTTCGGCCCCGTGGCGGAACTCGACGAGCAGGTGCTGCGCCAGGTCGTCGACCTCGACCTCATCGCCCCCGTGCTCGTGGCTCGCGCGGCCACCCGCCACCTGGGCGAGGGGGGCGCCATCGTGATGGTGTCGGCCGTCGTGGCCGAGCAGCCGATGGCCGGCCTCGCCGCCTATTCGGCGGCCAAGGCAGGACTCACCGCGTTCGACGTCGCGTTCCGCCGCGAGATGCGCCGCGCCAAGGTGCGCGTGCTCGATGCCCGCCCCCCTCACATGGAGACCGGTCTCGCCACGAGGCCCCTGGCGGGCGACCCGCCAGGGCTCGCCGAGGGCCGCAACCCCCGCGAGGTGGCCGATGAACTCGTGGCGGCGATCGCGATGGACGGCAGCCTCCCCGACTGGGTCACCTGACCGCATGCAGCCCCTCCGGACCGCCATGGCCGCGATGGCCATCCTCGCCCTCGGCTGTGCTGGTGCCACGGCGGCCCCCACCACCGGGCACACCATCATCGGCAACGACGGCGCCCGCATCGAGTACTTCATGCACGGTGATCCCGGCAACCCCGCGCTGCTGATCTCACCGGCCTTCACCGGTTCGGCCAAGCTCTACGCCCAGAGGTTCGGTGCGGCGCTTCCCGGCTGGTTCGTGGTGGCCACTCAGCTCCGGGGTCACGGCACGGGCGGCGGTTGCGCCAACGGCTCGGTGACCTGGTGCAGATCCTCACAGGCGCCGAACCAGGGCAGCTACTCCGGCTTCCGCATGGCGCGCCTCACGGCCGACGTGCACGCGGTGCGCCGGCACCTGGGCCTGACGCGCACGGCGATCATGGGCCACAGCATCGGCATGAGCGTGGTGACCGGCTACATCGACATCTACGGCACCGATGGCCTCACGGGCATGTTCGTCTACGACCAATCGCCCAAGAACCTCGACGTGGGGCAACCCGCGGTGGCGTCGTTCCCATCCGGCATCGCCACCTACCCGGTGAGCGCACTCAACGCCTTCACCGACACCTTCGGGGTCTTCGAGCGTGGCCACGGGTACGTGAACGTGCCCACCAACAATCGCCTCATGCTCGGTGGCCCCACGGGCAACCCGGTTTTCGACCCTGCCGATCCCAAGCCGGCCTTCCTGCTCCGCGAGTCGGACTGGAGGCAGTGGCAGCAATTCGCCAACCGCCTGAACGGCAAGGCGCTCGGCCTGATGTTCTGGAGCACGATCACCCAGGACTACACCGACACCTACCGGGTGGTGCGTGACTCGCGCATGCCCGTGCTGGTATACGGCGGCAAGAGCAGCATCGTGCCGTGGAAGGCCATGCGATGGGTGCACGAGCAGCTGCCGGGCAGTGAGTTCATGCTGTTCGACGAGCGGGTTGGCGTGCACGGGGCGTTCCTCAACCCGGCGCCGTCCGGCACCGCGTTCATGCGTCGGGTGCGCAGCTTCTTCGAGCGACGCGTTCGGCCGCGAGCAAACGGCTGAGTCCTGCTACTGTGCCCCGGCCCATTGGGGCGGTTAGCTCAGTTGGTAGAGCACCTGCCTTACAAGCAGGGGGCCGGCGGTTCAAGTCCGTCACCGCCCATGGCTCGCCCGGAGCAACCCGGGGGTGTAGCTCAGCTGGTTAGAGCGCAGGACTGTCAATCCTGAGGCCGCGGGTTCAAGTCCCGTCACTCCCGCTTCACGAGAGCCCCGCATTCGCGGGGCTCTCGTCGTTAACCAGCGTTACGCCTTCCGACCCGCTGGGGGCGCCATCGCAGGACCGCGGGAGCCGGCGATCAGCGCACGATGATCCGCGCGCAGCCCGGGTCCCCGTAGTCCCTCTTCGGGGGAGCGGCCGCGACGCAGAAGTACAGGCTGCTCGGGGCACTACGCGGCACGCGCCAGCGCACGTAGAACACGTCCCGGCCCGGCACGAAGGGACCCTCGGCCGTCTCGTAGTCCGAGAGGATGCGACCACTGCCATCGAGGATGGCCACGTACTCGGAACTGCGTCGCGCTGACCCGAAGAGCCTGTACGACAGGTCAACCGCCTTGCCGCGACGGGCAACGGCCCGCTGCGCGCCGACGCGGATCAGCGGGGCCGGAAGGACCACCCCGCCCGGCCGGGTGCCGATCACCTGCGTCACCCAGTCGCCGATGGCACTGACCCGCGTATACAGGCCAGGCCTGCCGGGGCGGGCGCATCCGTACCCCCAGGACACGATGCCCACCAGCACAGGGGCGATGCGCGTTCGCACCGCGAGGGGCCCGCCTGAGTCGCCCTGGCATGAGTCGGCCTTGCCCCGCGGCACCCCTGCGCAGAGCTCGCGCGTCGCGACGAACTCACTGCCGATTGCCGACCGGCACCGCGAGTCCGCGATGAGCGGGATGCTCACCTGACGGGCCGCCATCGGAAAGGCACCGGCATCCTCAGCCGTATCCCCCCAGCCGGCCACCGCGGCCCGCGTCCCGGCGGCCCAGAGTTCCGGCTGCCCCGGGCCCGCCAGTGCCACAGCCGGGGCAGTGGTGGGGAGCGCGAGGCGCAGCAGCGCTGCATCAGGACCCGCCGGATATCCCGGGGCCACCACCACCTGGGTCACGGGCGTCTCGGCGCCCGATCCGCCTGCCAGCGAGACGGTGCCTGTGAGTACGGCGACCCGGTCCGGGGCGATGGGCTGGTCCGCGCTGTCCACCACGCAGTGGGCTGCCGTGAGCACCCAACCGGGCGCGATGACGCTGCCACCGCAGAACTGACGCTCGAACGGCCGCCCGGCACCCGGCCTGACCAGCGCGACCAGGAAGGGCCAGTCGGACTGCGCCGCGTATGCGCCCCCGACGATGCGCGGGTTCCTGTCCTCCACGACTCCCGCTGCGGTGCCGGCGAACGCGACCATGCACGCAAAGACGGTGGCGAGCAGGGCGGTCCATGCGCGAGGGAAGGGGCGGCGAAGCACGCGGTCGACTCTATCTCGCCGCCGACGGCCCGCGCAGACACACACGCCGGCGCTCCATCCGGCGGGCGGCCAGGGGCGTGCCGAACCGCTCGATCCAAGGCGGGTAGCGGCATGAAGCCGTATTTTCCGACCTCCTTCCCCTTGAAAGGACCCTCATGAGGCACCCATTCCGTATCGCCGCGGCTGTGGCCGCTGCATCCCTGTCGGTCGGCCTGGTTGCCGGCTGCGGAGGCTCCGACTCGTCGGCATCAAGCACTGCTGCCGACACAGCCGCGGTTGACACCACCGCCGTGGGCACCGATGTGGGCATGGCCATCAACGCCGCCTGCGAGCAGTTCGCCGTCGACGGCTCCGCTGCCGCCGCGTCGGACGACTACCCGGCCTTCGCCAGCGCCTTCGAGGCCTACAGGGCGAGCGTGGCCGAAGCGGCGAACAGCGCGCCGGACGACACCGCTGCCGCCACGTACCTCGAGGCCGTCGACGCCTCCGAGGCCAAGTTGCAGGCCATCAAGGCCGAGGTCGATGGCGGCGCCACGATCGTGGACGCAGGCGCGTCGGTGGACACCGCAGAGCTCGATCAGGCCCTGAGGGACGCCGCCGAGGCCGGTGGGTACGACACCTGCAGCGAGCTCCACGCCGAGGAGTAGCGATCCACTGAATACGTCCCGTGCAGGTCGCTGCGGAGTCCGTGGCGACCTGCACGAGGGGCGTTCATACCCCAGGGGATCCGGCGAGCGCTGCGGCCACCGCAGACTCGGCTGCCTCGAGCGCGCCCTCCATGTATCCGCCGTAGGTGCGCGCCGACTCGGTTCCGGCGAGCAGCAGGCGGGGCGCCCATCGCCCCGGAGGCGGCGCATGACCGCCGTATGACGGATGCGCATACAGCGGCTGCAGGTCGTCGTCGGTTGCCACCAGCGGGTCTGCGGCCCAGTCCTTGATCAGGCTGGCCACGGGGTGCGCGGCCTGGTCGCCGAACAACCTCGTCAACTGGGCGACGGCGGCCTCGCGCACCCGGTGATCTGCCCCAATGCGTGCCTGCGCAGGGGTACCGATGAACGCCGTGAGCGCGGCGAGTCCGTGGCCGTCGGATGCGTCGTGTATCTCCGCCAGCGGGCCCACGCGGCTTCGGCCCTCGCCCGACAGCCCGGCATCGCGCCAGAATGGGCGCTCGTAGACGGCCACGAACTTCGCATTGCCGGCCATCCAGGTGGGAACGGCGATCCAGCTTCTGCGAACCGGTTCCGGGAGAGGTGGGTCGAGGGCAACGGACCGCGCGAGCAGGCGCGGCGGCAGCGTGCAGATGACCACGCGCGCCTCGACAGCGGTGGCGCCATCCGGGCCCGCCGCCTCGATCGACACACCCCGGGGGGTGCACCGCAGCGCGGTCACGCGATACCCGGTCAGCAGGCGATCAGCGGGCACATCGGCCAGCAGCGCATCCACGAGGGTTGCGACTCCGCCCTCGATGCGCATGGAGCCGTCGTCGGGTGCCCCTCCCTCGAACCGGGTGCACTGCGTAGGCGACTCCTCCCACACGAGCGCTCCTTCGCCTGCCTGCGGGAACGTCCGAATGCCCATCTCGCGCACCAACGCTGGCATGCGGGGCTGGAAGGCCGGCCAGAACCACGACGGGCCCATGTCGAGTGGACCGCGGGTTCCATCCGCGCCCACCGAGAGGATGCGCCCACCCGTGCGGGGCGACGCCTCCAGAACCATGAAGTCCGCGCCTGCCTGCTGCAGCAGCCGCGCCGCGTGCACACCGCTGAGCCCGGCCCCGACGACCACAATGTCGTGGTGCACTGCCGCCGCCCTATGCGCCGAAGCGCTGGGCGATAACCACCACGATGTAGATGAGCCCGGCAAGGCCCAGCACGCGGCGGAACAGGTTGACCCCCGCGGTCAACTCGAGGTACGCCCAGACTGCGATGAACACGTATCCGATGGCAGCCAGGGCATCGGCCCAGGTGCCGCTGGCCAGGTACCTCAGGCCCAGGGCCACCAGCCCGATGAGGAGAGGCGGGTTGGGGAACTGCGCAATCGGGTAGCCCGGGGGCCACGACATGCCGCGCAGGCGCCGGTAGCCCTCTGTCAGGCGGTGCATGCCACCCCGGACATGGCGGTCACGACCACGTGCGGCCGCCGTCCGACGACGTCGTGATGCGCCCGTCGTGGTCAGCGGCCACGAGATCGCTGGCCGACGAGGCCAGCAGCGCTGCGGGCGGTGCGCCGATGGTTCCGCGGGGTGACCACGACTGCCCGCCATCGCTGCTCACCGACACCTGCCCCTGCCCGTCGACCATGAAGAGCGCGTCCGGGCCGGCCCACGAGAGCAGGCCCAGGGCATCCCCCTCCGGCGTCCAGGTACGACCGGAATCGCTGGACCGCGAGAGCCCTGACTGGGTGGCGGCAATCAGCGTGCCTCCCTGCCCCGGATGCACCGCGAGGTCGATGAGCCCGGCCGGAGCCATCCCCACCGCCGCCATCGTCGTTGGGGATGCCCCTGTGTACACGGCGCCATCACTGCCGACCGCGTAGACACGCCCACCGCCCGACTCGATCACGTGGTAGTCGTCGCGAGGCACCGCGCCTATGCGCGTCCACGATGCGCCACCGTCACCCGAGCGTCGCAGCCCGAGCGGGTTCGGTTCGTCGCTCCCCGGTGCCGGGTGGCCCGACGACAGCAACACGCCCGATGGCAGCGCCGCCAGGCCCATGTAGTCGGCGGAATCGCCCACGCGCTCGAGTTGACCGTCGCGCGCAAGTGCGTAGAGACCACCATGCGTCCCGATCACCACGCTGCCCGTGCGCGTGGTGGCGATTCCATGCACGTGTCCGGCCTCCGCCGGAATGGTGATTCCGCCCGCGGCATTGGTGGCGGTGGGCGCGGGGGACGATCCGCACCCCGCGAGGGAAACCCCGGCGATGAGAACGACAGTGGCGAGGTGTGAACGTCGCATGCGCGGAGGATGAACGACCGGTTTCGCTGGCGCCCACGTTCGGTGGCGGATGCCCCGCGGCACCGGGAGCCCCGGGGGTCAGCCCCGGGCGGGCAGGCTTCCTCGTAGGGCCCGGCAGCCAGCGGACAGGCTGCGGGATGTAGCGCGCAGCGATGCGCGCACGGCATAGCGGGCGCCCGAGGGCCGGATCACCCGGCGGCGCTCCATCGCCTGCAGGACGGCCAGGGTGGTGGGTGCCCCGGTGAGCGTGACATCCAGACGCCTCGCCGCGCCGGTGCCGCCGGTGAGGGTCCATGTCGTGGCCTGTGAGGTACGCACGATGCGGAAGCAGCCGAGCATGCCCCCCGCTCCCCGGATGAGCATGGTCGAGGTCCCCACCGCGATTGCCGGGGTATTCGCCCGTGGCGCCGAGCCGATGGTGGTGTCCGCCCGCATTGCGAACGTGCCGCTGGCGAAGGCGTCCATCGCCGCGGGCCGGCGGGTGCCGCGCGCGCGAACAGGGGCCGGGAAGATGAACCGGCCCGCGCTCACTATTCCCCGCCAGGTGAGCGAGCGCCCGTCGAATGTGCCCACCGAGAGCACCCGGCCGCCACGCACGGACAGTCGGGCAGTGGCGCGGTACTGCCGGGCGCGCGGAGCCGCGGCACGAAGCCCGGACGATCGCTCCATCTGAGACGCCCCCGCCCCACCGGAGAAGCCCGAGGGGTCGCGGGTCACCAGGAACCTGGAGGTGGTCTGGATCGCCCCGGTGGCCGTGCAACTCGGCGCCGGCACCACTTCCGAGTAGTAGGCGATGGCCACGCGCACACGACCGGGCGGCAGCGACACGATCCAACTGGCCGGGAACGACCACAGGCCCGGAGACCCGAACACCGGGAAGGTCTCGATCGGGGCCCGGTCCCAGGTTCCGTCGTCCCCGATGTCCAGGCATGCGAAGTGCATGGCGCCGGGGAGGGAGCGATTGGCCTGCAGGGTGCCGTGCTCGGGCTGGATGCGATCCTCGGCCCCCGCGCGGAAGGCGTAGCCGCCGCCGGCGCCGTCGCGCCACACCGGGAGGGTCAGCCTCTTCGTGGCCTCGCCACCCGATGGGGTGGTGACGCGCACGCCGACCTCGATGCTGCCGCGCACCTGGGCACCCCACACCACACCAAGGGGTACGTATGCGGTGCCGCTTGGCGGCGCGGACATCACCCATCCCCCACGTGGGTCGTCGCCGTAGCTTCCGTTGCCGTCGAGGTCCCACGAGAACGCGAGCGACGTGCCCGACGACTCGCGGGCATCGAGGATGGTCATCGGGGTCGCGGAATCGGATCCCCACCACGCCGCGGGTGACGAGTGGGCGAACAGCGATGCGAGCGGGGTGTCAGCCGATGGCGCGGGCCGCGTGGCCAGCCCCGGCAGCTCGGTGAGGCCGGTCGCGAAGTCCACCGCACCGAAGGCGTCCTTCTCGACGGTATGGACGATGACCGACTCCAGGCCCCCCGCGTAGTCCGGACCCGGGCGCACGACGATCTTGGGGTCGGCCTCTGCGAAGGTGGCGGCCGCGTAGGCGGGCTCCTGCGTGAACACCGTGTCACCTGCGGCGGGGTCCCTCTGGATCGCGGCTCCGATCGGCCGCCCGCCCGACAGGCCGTAGCCGGTCATGTCGACGTGGATCATCCCGGACGAGACCCACGACGCCGGTCGCATTCCCACATCGGGATGCTGCACGCCCCGCGGCACCATTCCGCAGCCGCCCAGGGCAAGGGAGAGGGCCAGGAGGCCCGCTGCGAAGGGTATGCCAGCGCGTCGGTTCACGTGAGGAAGATCGCCGGCCCCGGCAGGGCCTGGCGGTGCGTGCGGGCCGCCCACCCCGGGGCGACCCGCACCGTCAGCACCTAGTTCGTCTCGCAGGCGTCCTGGTAGAGCGAGGCCGGCACCTCGTCACCCGGGGCCGTGCACACCTTCGTGCGGTCCTTGGGAATCCAGAACTGACCCTCTGCCTGGAACACCTGGGTGGTCGTGTACTGCGACTCCCCCTCGCCCACGT
>CAZIQQ010000067.1:0-10230 GCA_964541555.1 uncultured Bifidobacterium sp.
AGGGCGCCGGCGACCGGGGGCAGGAAGCCGAAGGCGGCGAAGCCCATGGCCACGAAGCTCATGAGCATCCCCGCGATCACGCTCTGGCGCGCGATCGCGGACGCCCTGCGGCTGGTGACGATGGCATCGGCCACGCCATCGATGCGGTCCACCATCACCACGGCATCGGCCGTCTCGGATGCGATGGTGGCCCCGGGGGCGCTCATGGCGATGCCGACGTCGGCGCGCGCCAGCGCGGGGGCATCGTTGATGCCGTCGCCCACCATGGCCACGCGACGGCGCCCCTCGCCCTCGCGCATGGCGGTGACCACGGCCACCTTGTCCTCGGGGCTGCACCCGGCATGCACCACGTCGATGCCCAGGTCGGCAGCCACGGCCTCGGCCACATCGCGCTGGTCGCCCGTGGCCATGGCCACCTCGGTCACCCCGGCATCGTGCAGCCGGGCGATCATCTGACGGGCATCGGGGCGGATGGGGTCGGCCAGCACGATGAGCCCGGCCGGCCGGTGGTCGACGCCCACCATCACCATGCCGCGGCCGTTGCCGTCATCGGTGCTGCGGAGGTCGAGCAGCGACCCCGGGTCGATGCCGCATGAGCGCAGCCATTCCGCCGAGCCCACGGTCACCACCTGCCCATCGATTGTGCCCTCGATGCCCTGGCCATGCACCTGGCGCACGTCATGCGCGAGGTCGAGGGCAAGGGCGTCGCGGTGGGCGGCCGACACCAGCGCGCCTGCCACCACGTGCGCCGAGTGCTGTTCGAGCGACGCCGCCAGCCGCAGAACGTCGTCGGGGCGGGCGCCGTGGGTGGTGGCCACCCGCTGAATCTGCGGCTGCCCCACCGTGAGCGTGCCGGTCTTGTCGAGCAGCACCGCGGTGGTGCGCGCCAACTGCTCCACGACCACCCCGCCCTTGAGCACCACGCCCTTGCGCGCCGCGCGTGACACGCCCGACACCAGCGCGATGGGCGCGGCGAGGATGAGCGGGCAGGGGGTGGCCACCACCAGTACGGCCAGCGCCCTCACCGGGTCGCCGCTCATGGCCCAGGCGACACCGGCCACCACCAGGGTCACGGGCAGCAGCAACGCCGCGTAGCGGTCGGCCATGCGCTCGAACGGGGCCCGCTGGGTCTCGGCCTCCTCCACCAGGCGCACGATCGCGGCGTACGCGCTTTCCGACGCCGGGCGGGTGGCCACCAGTTCGAAGGCCTCGGCCGCGTTGGCCACACCGCTTCGCACTGCCTCGCCGGGCAGTCGCTCCACCGGCAGCGGCTCGCCGGTGAGCGCCGACTCGTCGAGGAGCGCCGGCACGTCGTGCACGCGGCCGTCCACCGGAACCACCTCACCCGACCTCACAAGAAGGACGTCGCCCGGAACCACCTGTCCCGCCGGGATCCGCTCGACGCCCCCGTCGGGCGTGCGCCTCATGGCCCAGGTGGGCGCGCGGGCTACGAGCGCCTCGAGGTCGTGCCGGGCACGGCGCCCCGCGGCCGCCTCGAGCGCGTTGCCGCCCGCCAGCATCACCGCAACCACGGCTCCGGCCAGGAACTCCTGCAGCGCGAGGGCCCCGGCCATGGCGACCAGGGCGATGGCATCCACCCCCACATCGCGCCGCAGCAGCGACCGGACGACCGACCACGTGAGCGGCACCAGCAGCGCCCCGGTCACGACGCCCCATACGACGTTGGCGGCGACATGCTGATCGGTTGCCGCCAACGCGAGGCCGGCCACCACCCCCAGGAGCGCGGCGAATGCCACGAGCACCTCGGGCTCGCGGATCCACCGCCACCTGGAGGAGATCGCCCTCACGCCCCTAGCGTAGGCGGGGCCGGGTGCCGGGGGGCGCTAGGGGGTCACGCAGTTGTACGACGAGTTCCCGAGGGCCGTCCGGGCGATCGCCGGGGGGCGCCCCGGCACCAGCGCGACCACGGACACCGTGGCCTTGGACAGGTCCGGTCTCGGCGTGCCGTCGTCCACCCTGAACCACAGGCGACCGGCCCGCCACCCCAGCCCGAAGGTGCCGCTAACGCGCTTGATGCCGGGAAAGGCGGCCTTGAGGTCGGCGTAGCTCGAGCATGGACCCACACCCGAGGCGGTCCTGAAACCCGGGTTCCCGGTGACGATCATGGTGCCGCGCCCGTTGCGGCCGAGGTAGACCTCGGTCCTGTCCACATCGAAGTTGAGACGGGTGACGTTTCCCTCGAGTCGGTTGACCATGGGCCTGCCGAACGCCCGCACATACGCGGGCTGGGCCTGGCCGGTGGTCGCTCCGTCGAGCGAAGCCGGGGTGATCACGTTCACCTGCGCGTTCGCGCCGGCCGCGCCGGCTGCGAGAGCGGCGATGCCGCCGAGTGCGATGAGTCGTGCGTGAGGCATAGGGGGCTTCTCCTTCGTTCGTGCATCAACCGTGCGGATTCTGCCGGATCATCCCCGGCCGGCGTTACCCCGGGGCAGCGTCACGGCTGCCCCGGCGCCGGTCGCCGCACGTGCGGCGTCCGTTCGCATCGCATACCCTGATCGCATCGTGCGGGAAGGCAACCCCTGAGCATCGACCTCATCGTCATCGGCATCGCGATCGCCCTCGACCCGCTGCCGCTGATCCCCTTCATCCTGCTCCTCACCTCGCGGCGCGGAACGGCCAAGGCCGTGGCGTTCCTGGTGGGCTGGTTCCTGTGCCTCAGCATCATCACGGCGGGAACGCTGCTGCTGACGGGGGGCGAACCGCCGTCGAGCGGATCGGTCCCCTCGACGGCCGCCCTGGCCGCGCGCATCGCTATCGGCGCGGCCCTCGTGGCGTTCGGCCTCTACCGCCGGGGTCGCATCGGCAAGCCGCCCCGCAAGCCGAAGAAGGAACCGAAGTGGCAGAAGAGCATCGACAACATGTCGCTGTGGTTCGCCGCCCTCCTCGCGCCCATCACGCAGCCCTGGGGCCTGATGGCCGCGGGGGTCACATCGGTCATGCAGGCCGACGTCGCGTCTGCGGAGTCGGTGGTGATGCTCGTGGTCTTCGTGCTCCTGGCCAGCAGCACCTACCTCGGCCTGGTCGTCTTCTCCCTGGTCAGGCGCGAACGCGCCCACGCGCTGGCGCTGGGCCTGCGGGCATGGATCGAGGGCCATATGCAGCAGGCCCTCGCCTACGGGTCGCTGCTCATCGGCCTCTTCCTCATCGGGTCGGGCATCTACCAGCTGATCGTCTAGGCCGGCGGGGCATTCGGGCTTCCCGTAACCGTCCGGGGCGGCGAAGCGCCTAGAGTGATTCCGCGATCCCTTTCCTAGGAGGCCATATGGCGGCTGAACTCGATCTTGGACCCGTTGACTACTTCCTGGTCGGCTTCCCGCCCGGGGCACCGCTCGATGGCGGGGCGCTCATGCAGATGGCGGCACTGGTGCAGCAGGGCGTCATCCAGGTGCTCGATGCCCTGGTCATCCGCAAGGATGAGGACGGCACGATCTCGGGCGTGGATCTGTCCGAGGCCGGCGACTCCGCCGCGCTCGTGGCGTTCTCGGGCGTGCGCACCGGCCTGATCGCCGACGAGGACGTCCAGCTGGCCGCCGAGGAGATGCCGCCCGGTTCGGTGGCCGCCTTCGTGCTGTACGAGAACACCTGGGCCCGGGGCTTCATCACGGCCGTGCACGAGCGCGGTGGCGTGTTCCTGGGCAGCGGGCGCATTGGGATGGACGACCTTCTCGCCGCCATCGAGGCGTCGGGCGACTGACGAGGAGCATGAGATGCCAGGACTTCTGAGAGCAGTAGGCCGCACGGCCGTCATCGCCGGTACCGCAACGGCGGTGAGCGGCAACGTGCAGCGCCGTCAGGCCGAGCGCCACGCGGGCGACGCCCAGCAGCAGGCGGCCCCGCCGCCCGCCCCCGCGGGTGGCGACCTCGTGGGCAAGCTCACGCAGCTTGCCGAGTTGAACGCGTCGGGCACGCTCACCGACGAGCAGTTCGCCACCGCGGCCCGCAAGGAGCTGCTGGGCCAGTAGGCCCCGCGTCAGGCCGGCGGTGCCGGGGGCAGGCGCAGCTGCGCCCCCGGCACCAGCCGGGAGACGCTCACGCCCAGCAGCCGTACGGGCGGCGGCCTGTCCGCCAGCGCCCGGTCCAGCGCCTGCGTGGCGAGCCTGATGATCTCGTCCTCGTCGTCGGTGGCGAACTCCGCCGACGCCGCGCGCGACTGGATCGTGAAGTCCGGGTAGCGCAGCTTCACCGTCACGGTGCCCGCGCCGCGGCCGTCGCGCCTCAGGCGCTCGGACACCAGAGAGGCCAGCCGCACCGCGTGGTCGGCCAGCACATGCGGGTCGTCGACGTCGTGGGGGAAGGTGCGCTCGTGCCCGATCGACACCGCCGCGCCTGGTGAGGGGTCGACCTCCCGCGGGTCGATGCCGCGCGCCCGGTCGCGAAGCTCGCGCCCGTGGCCCGAGGGCAGCAGCTCATCCAGGCGCTGGTCGTCCAGATCGGCCAGGTCGCCGATGCACGACAACCCGGCCCGCGACAGGCGATCGCCGGTGACCGGGCCGATGCCCGGCAGCGCCCGCAGCGGCCGCGGGGCCAGGAACTGCGCCTCCTGCCCCGCGGGCACGATCACCAGGCCGTGCGGCTTGTCGGCGTCGGATGCGATCTTCGCGACGGTCTTGCACGTGCCGCACCCGAACGATGCTTCCAGCCCGGTCTCACGCCGCACGGTGTCCTGCAGCCGCGCGAGGAACCTTCGCGCCCCACCGGCCGTCCACACGGCCCGGTACAGGTCGATGTACCCCTCGTCGATGCCCACCTGCTCGAGCGCCGGCACCTCGTCGCGCACGACGTCCCACACGGCCCGCGAGTGCCTCCGGTACCGGTCCATGTCGGGCCTGAGGAAGATCGCATGGGGGCACCGGCGCCGGGCCTCGGCCGCGGGCATCGCCGACCTGATGCCGAACCCGCGCGCGGCGTACGAGGCGGTCGACACCACCCCCCGGCCATCGGGATCGCCACCGACCACCAGCGGCTTGCCGGCCAGCGAGGGATCCTCCAGCACCTCGACCGCCGCGAAGAAGGCGTCGAGGTCCATGTGCGCGACCACCCTGGGCACGCCCGCGACGGTATCGCCCCGGGTCGGCTATCAATCGCCCATGGCTGCCCACGCCCCTCAACCGCCGCCCTTCGTCGACGTCGCCTGGGTGCGCGCGAATCCGGGTGCCGTGCTGGCCGACGTGCGCTGGCAGCTGATGGGTCCGTCGGGTCGGGATGCCTACGAGCAGGGGCACATCCCCGGCGCGGTGTTCGTCGACCTCGACCACGACCTGGCCAGCATCACCACCCCCGATCAGGGCCGGCACCCGCTGCCGTCGCCCGACGGCTTCGCGGCTGCCATGAGCGCCCGCGGCATCGGCGACCACGACACGGTGGTGGCCTATGACGACGCGGGGGGACTCTTCGCCGCGCGCCTTGCGTGGATGCTGCGCGCCATCGGCCGACCCGCCGCGGTGCTCGACGGCGGGCTGGGCGCATGGGATGGCCCGCTCGAGCCGGGCCCGGGCCCGGCTCGTCCAGCGGCTGGCTTCACCCCGGTGCCGTGGCCCGTCACCGCCATCGCGTCCATCGACGACGCCGCAGGGGCCACCGGCCCCGTGGTCGACGCCCGCGCCACCGATCGCTACCGCGGCGACGCCGAGCCCGTGGACCCCCGCGCCGGCCACATCCCCGGGGCTGTCAGCGTGCCCTGCATGCTGCACGTGCGGGGCGGCCGCCTGATTGCCCCCGATGAGCTGCGCGCCCAGTTCGCGGCCGCGGGCATCACAAGCGCCCGGGGCGTGGTGGCCTACTGCGGATCGGGGGTCAACGCGTGCCACACGCTGCTGGTGATGGAGCATGCGGGCCTGGGCCGCGGCCGGCTGTTCCCCGGTTCGTGGTCGGCGTGGAGCAACCGGGACGACCGCCCGGTCGCCACGGGCGACTGATGCGCCGCGCGCTGGCGGCCGGGGCGGTGGCGCTGCTGGTGGCGCCTGCCGTGGCGTCGGCGTTCACCGCCCGGGTGCAGCACGCCACCCTCGCCGACGGCACGCGCATCGCCTGGTACGAACGCGGATCGGGCCCGCCCCTGCTGATGAACATGGGCAGCGCATCGACCATGTCGGAGTGGGACCCCCTGCTCGTCCGGCAGCTGGCGCGTGGTCACCGGCTGATCATGTGGGACTACCGGGGCATCGGGCTGTCGTCGGCCCGGGGCCTGTCCGGCCTCACGATGGACCGCATGGCCGACGACGCCGCCGGGCTGCTCACGGCGATCGGCGTGCGCAGGGCCCACGTGCTGGGCTGGTCGCTCGGCGGGTTCGTCACCCAGCGGATGGCCGTGCGACACCCCGACCGCGTGCGGCGCGTGGTGCTTGCGGGAACCAACGCGGGCGGGCCGACCGTGGTGCTGGGCCCCGAGTGGGCCCAGGCGGTGGACAGCGACCCCGACCGGGGAGACGCCGCGGTGATGCGCGTGCTCTATCCGGGCACCCCGCAGGGCCGTGCGGCTGCACGGGGGTTCCTGGAGCGTCTCGGCACGGCGTCGGAGTCGGGCGAGATTCCCGACGACTTCCGCGTGAGTACCGCCGGATTCCGCGCGCAGCTGGCTGCCGAGCGCCGCTGGATGGCATCGAATGCCAATCGCCGCCAGCTGCGCGGCCTGCGCACGCCCGTGCTGGTGGCGGGCGGCAGCCTCGACGTGCTCACCCCGCCGGCCAACGACCGCATTCTCGCCGGGCAGATCCCCGGCGCCCGCCGCGCCGTGTGGCCGCGCGGCGGGCATGCGTTCCTGTTCCAGTTCGCGCCGTCGTTCGCAGGGCGTGTCCACGACTTCCTGGCCGCGCCGTCGCCCTCGCGCGCCCGGAATACCATGGGCCCGTGAGCAACGGCGCACGCGAATCGGACGCCATCGACGGGCACGCCTGGCGTCGCAAGCAGGTGCTGGTGTCCGTCGGCACGGTGGCCATGGTGCTGGGCCTCGTGGTGTGGGTGGTGGCCCAGTGGGGCGAGGTCTGCGACGACGACGCATCGTGCTGGGGCAACGGCGCGGGCAGCGCCGCCGCGGTTGCCGCCGTTGGCCTGGCCGTGGCGATCATCGGCCTGGGTGCCCTTATCTCAGGTGTGGTCATCCGCGCATCCGTGCAGGTGACCCTGGTGCCGGACGGCGAGGTGACCCTGGGGGGAATCCGCGTGATGGTGCCCGAGGCATGGGAGGGCGACAGGGCCCCGTTGATCGTGGACGGTCGCGCCATGCAGTGCGCCGCGGGCGACCGGCTGCGCATCGGCGACGCGGTCTACACGGTGCTGTCCATCGACTCCGCGCGGCACTGGGTGACCCTGCGCCCGCTGCCCGATGCCGAGGGGCCTGTCTCGGCCTAGGTGGGCCCGCGCCGCTGGCCGTCGACGGTCTTCTCGACCAATACGACGCGCTCGATGACCGGCGCGGGGCCGTCCTGCCCCTTCACCATGTCGTAGATGGCCAGCGCGCCCGCGGCCGCGGCGGTGAGGGCCTCCATCTCGACCCCCGTGCGCCCGGTGGTGCCCACCGTGGTGGTGACAGTCACCAGCAGCGCGTCCGGGTCCAGGTGGATGTCAGCCGAGGCGTGGTCGATGGCCAGCGGGTGGCACAGGGGGATGAGGTCAGGCGTGCGCTTGGCCGCCTGGATGGCCGCGATACGCGCTACCGCCAGGGCGTCGCCCTTGGCCAGCCGCCCTTCCGACAGCGCCCGCATGGCAGGGTCACCGAGCCTCACCTCGGCGCGCGCCGTGGCCACGCGGCGCTGCGCGGGCTTGCCGCCCACGTCCACCATGCGGGCGGCGCCGTGCTCGTCGATGTGGGGCTCACGCATTGGGCGACAGTCTCACAGGCGCCACGTCGCCACGTCTGTCCCGGCCGCAAGGGGGGAGTCGCCCGGCGGAATCCACGCCAGCAGGTCGGCCTGGGCGGTGGGGGTGACCGATCCGGACGACTGCAGGGCGATGGGCTGCACGCGGCCGTGGTGGTCGCGGCAGCGCAGCACGAGCGACAGGTCGTGGTGCGGGGTGACGTCGGCGGCAAGCGGCAGCGGTGCCTGGTGTGCCTCGGCGCCGATGAGGGCGCGGCCCAGCACATGCACGCCGATGGCGGCGGCCCCGGGGTTGCCGGGCACCGCCAGCACGCGGCACTCGCCGATGACCCCCATGCACGACGGCTGGCCGGGCCTCACGGCCAGTCGCGTGAACGACGGCACCAGCCCCAGGGCGTCAAGGGCGGCCCGCGCGTGGTCGTGGGCCCCCACCGACATGCCGCCGGCCACCACCAGCAGGTGCGCTCCATCCAGGGCGTGCTCGATTGCCCGCCTGGTGGCCCGGGCGTCGTCGGGCGCGGCCACCGCCGAGCACACCTGGGCGCCCGCGGCCCGCAGTTGCGCTGCCAGGCCGTGGCGGTTGGCGTCGAACACCATGCCGTGCTCGGGGGGCCGGCCGGGCTCGAGCAGCTCGGACCCGCACGCCACCACCGCGACCCGCGGGATTCCCCGGCACGCGACGGCGGCATGCCCCGCGGCCGCGATGGCGCCGATGTGGTGTGCGGCCACGCGGGTGCCCATGGGCAGCAGCACTTCGCCCCGTCGTAGGTCCTCTGATGCCGGGCGCACGTGGTGGCCCGGGCCCAGGGCGATGCTGCTGGTCAGCTGGTCGCCCTGCTGAAGGCCGTCCTCGGATCTCAGCACGGCATCGGCACCGCCCGGCAGCAGGCCTCCGGTGGATATGGCCACGGCCTGACCCGGGGCGATCGAGCCGGGCCACGGGGTCCCGGCGCGCGACTCGCCCACCACGGTCACGGATCCGGGCAGGTCGGCACACCTCACCGCCCAGCCGTCCATCAGCGATGCGTCTCCCGCGGGCAGGTCGACCAGCGACGTGACGTCGTCTGCCAGCACCCGGCCCACGGCGTCGCTCAGCTCAACGGGCTCAGCCGGCAGCACGATGGCACGCCGCCGGGCCTCGGCGAGGGCATCCGCCAGATGCATGCGCCCTGCCATGGCCCTCCTGCCGTCGGGGTCGCCGGAGCCCCGTTGGCTACCGTGCGGGAATGGCGGGAAGGATGTCAGACGCCTTTGGCAGGACGGTCACGTCGGCCCGCGTGTCGGTGACCGATCGCTGCAACCTGCGCTGCCGCTACTGCATGCCGGCTGAGGGCCTGGCGTGGCTGCCGGGCGACCACGTTCTGCACCGCCACGAGGTGCTGCGGCTGGTGGGCGTGCTGGCCGGCCTGGGCGTGACCGACGTGCGCGTGACCGGGGGCGAGCCGCTGCTTCGCCCCGACCTCGACGACATCGTCAGGGGGGTGGCGCGAACCCCCGGTGTGCGCGAGGTGTCCATCACCACCAACGGCGTGCTGCTGGCCGACCGGCTCGACGACCTGGTGGCCGCGGGCCTGGCCCGGGTGAACGTGAGCGTCGACTCCCTCGACCCCGACCGGTTCGAGGCGTCCACCCGCCGCCGCGACCTCGACCGGGTGCTGGCGGGCCTCGATGCCTGCGCGCGGCACCCCGGGCTGGGCGACATCAAGGTGAACGCCGTGCTCATGCGCGGCCTGGGCGAGCCCGATGTCATCCCGCTGGCGCAGATGGCCCGTACCGGTCCCTTCGTGGTGCGCTTCATCGAGGCCATGCCGCTCGACGCCGGGGGTGAGTGGACACCGGATGACGTGATCGCCGGTCACGAGGTGCGGGCGCTCATCGAATCGCGCTGGCCGCTGGTGCCGGTTGGGCGCGATCGCCCATCGGCCCCGGCCACCGAGTGGCGCTTCGCAGATGGCCGCGGTCGCCTGCAGTTCGTGTCGTCGGTGACCGAACCCTTCTGCGCCGCGTGCGACCGCCTGCGCGTCACGGCCGACGGCCAGCTGCGCACGTGCCTGTTCGCAGAGCACGAGACCGATCTGCGCACGCCGCTTCGATCCGGCGCCGGTGACCAGGACATCGCCGAGCTCATCGTGGAGGCCGTGTCGGCGAAGCCCGCCGGCCATTCGATCGGCCGCGAGGGCTGGGCCTACTCGGGGCGCCCGATGAGCCGCATCGGCGGTTAGCGCGGGTCCCTCTCGTCGCCGGCCCCCGGCCCCGGGTGCCAGACCTCCCAGCTCACGGCGTTGATCTCGCACGCCCACACGGTGGCGCGGCCCACCAGGAACAGCACGAACAGCATGGTGCCGGCCAGCCCCAGCGCGCCGTACAGGGCCTCGGCGCCGGCCAGTTCCTCGGC
>CAZIQQ010000068.1:0-4352 GCA_964541555.1 uncultured Bifidobacterium sp.
GCTCGGCCTGCTCGCTGTCGGCCGGCGGGAGCCAGTCGATCAGGAGCGCCTGCCCTGCCGTGAGGGCTGCGACGATGATGCCGATGACGGCAAGCGGAAGGAACGGAACGTTCTTATACACAGCCGGGAATCCTAGTCAGGTGGTGGGTCGCACTCGACGCAGCGATGGGCACATTCCGCCCCTTGTTCCGGGGCCCTGTTGTCCCTGATGCGGCATCCGTGAAAACCCGGGGTCAGGCGGGAGCGGCCGGGCGGCGCACCAGCGGCGTGGCGGCCAGCACGCCGCAGCCCACGAACAGCAGCCCGCCGATGATGAGGGGCGAGCCCACGCCGACCTCCTGGAAGAGGGCGGTCGCGGCAATGGGGGCGATGAGCCGCGCCAGCCCGCCGGCCGAGGCCATGACCCCGAGGATGCCGCCCTGGTCGTCGGCCGGGGCCCGCTGCGAGACGATGGCGCTGATGGTGGGGAAGGTCAGGCCCGATCCCAGCGCCAGCAGCACGAGCACGGGGAACAGCGCCCACAGTTCGGTGGTGAACCCCATCAGCAGCAGCGACGCGGCCGTCAGCCACAGCCCGGTGCGCAGCACGGGCCACTCCCCCACCCTCTTGGTGAGCCTGTGGACCAGCCCGCCCTGCACGATGGCGGCGAACACCCCGATGAATACGAACACCAGGCCGGTCTCGGTGAGGCCGAAGCCGAAGCGGCGGTTGCCGAACAGCGAGAACACCGACTCCATGCCGATGAAGCCGAGGCTGCCGATGAACGAGATCCAGATGAGCGGGCCGTAGTCGCGCGATGCCACGGCGCGGAACAGGGAGGTCCAGCGTGCCTGCGTGGCGCCCCGCCGGGTTCCCGGCACGCGCGACTCGGGCAGGCGCTTCCAGGCGATGGCGAAGTTGGTGAGCGCCGCGGCGGCCGCGAGGATGAACGGCGCGCGCGGGTCGATTGCCGCGAACAGCCCGCCGATGCCCGGGCCGATGATGAAGCCCAGGCCGAACGCCGCGCCGATGAGGCCCATGCCGCGCACCCGGTCCTCGTCGGTGGTGATGTCGGCCACGTAGGCCTGCGCCGCGGCATACGAGGCGCCCGAGATGCCGTCGAGGATGCGCGCGAGGAACAGCACCCACAGTGCCGGGGCGAATCCGAACATGAGCCAGGCCACCGATGAGCCCAGCAGCGAACCCAGGATTACCGGGCGCCGCCCGAAGCGATCGGACACCCGGCCCCAGATGGGCGCGAAGATCAACTGCATCAGGGCGTACACGCCCGTGAGCAGGCCGATCTCCACCACCGACGCGCCGAACTCCTCGGCGTACAGGGGCACCAGCGGGATGACGATGCCGAAGCCGATCAGGTCGATCAGCACCGTCGAGAAGATGATGCCGAGGGGCGTGCCGAAGAACGCCAGCCCCCCGAAGCCGCGCCGGGCGGATCCCCTCACAGTGCGGCGTCCACGGCGACCACCACGAAGAGCAGCGCCAGGTACAGCAGCGAGTAGTGGAACGTGAGGGCCGCCCAGGGCCGCGACGTGTCACCGCGCCACAGCTGCCAGGCCATCCAGAGGAAGGGCACGCCCAGCACCACGGCGCCCACCAGGTACAGCACACCGGCGCCGGCCGCGTACGGCAGCAACGTCGTTCCCAGCATCACCACGGTCCACAGCAGCACCTGGGTGCGCGTGGCCTGCTCGCCGTACACCACCGGCAGCATGGGGACCCCCGCCTGCGAGTAGTCCTTGCGCAGCATCAGGGCCAGGGCCCAGAAGTGCGGTGGGGTCCACACGAAGACGATGGCGAACAGCAGCACGGCCCCGAACGTGAGGTCGCCCGTGACGGCCGCCCAGCCCACCAGGGGCGGCACCGCCCCCGCCGCGCCGCCGATGACGATGTTGTGGATGGTCGTGCGCTTGAGCCACAGCGTGTAGAGCCCCACGTAGAGCAGCACGCCCACGAACGACAGCGCGGCGGCCAGCCACGTGGTGAGGAAGCCCAGCACGAGCACGCTGGCCAGCACGAGGCCCAGGCCGTAGGCGAGCGCGGCGGCCGGCGAGATGCGCCCCGCCACGATGGGGCGGCGGTCGGTGCGGTCCATCACGGCGTCGATGTCGCGGTCGACGAACTGGTTGATGGTGTTGGCGCCGCCCGCCGACAGGTAGCCCCCGACGACGGTCCACAGGATGAGCCAGCCGCCCGGCACGCCCTGCTCCGCCGCGAACATGGCGCACACGGTCGTGACCAGCAGCAGCGAGATGATGCGCGGCTTGGTCAGCGTGACGAGGTCGCGCAGGAGGCCTCGCGGCGGCGCCACGGGGTCGGCGGCGGCGGTGCTCACGGCATGATCCAGGCCGTCCACGCCACCAGCGCAACCGACATCGCAAGCGGCAGGACGAGCCACAGCGTCTCGGTGGAGCTGCTGGCACCGCGCGCCAGCGGGGCACGCATTCCCCACATGCTGCGGATGATTGCCAGCCCTGCGCCCACGACGAGCACGGCGGCGATGATGAGCACGAGTGCGCGCACGACGGCCGAGGATAGTGAAGCGCCGGGGGCCGACGGGTCCGGGTTCGGGTTGACGTTCGGCCCCGAAGGCGGCACCGTGCGGGGTCATGGACTCCCGCAGCGACGTCGTTGTGCTGGGGGCGGGGCCCGCGGGCCTCGCCGCGGCGCTGCGCGCCGTGAGGTCGGGGGCGTCCGTGACGCTGGTGGAGGCGGGCGATCAGGTGGGCGGTCTCTGCCGCACCATGCGCTCGGAGGGCTGCCGCTACGACCTGGGCGGGCACATCCCCTTCCTGCGGTCGGACGACCGGGTGAGGTGGGCCGAGGACCTGCTCGGCACCGACCTCATCTGGGTGGACCGTCCGGTGGCGCGCGTGGAGGACGGCCGCATTCGCCCGGGGCGCTACATCGACCAGCAGCCGCAGCGCGTGGACGACGCCGTGATGCCCGACGGCACGGCGGCAGGCGAGCTGGGAGCCACCGTGGGGGCGGCATTCCGCGACCGCGTGGTGCGGCCGTACATGGAGAAGGTGGACGGCTGGACGCTGGAGGTCATCGCCGCGGATCGCGCGGTGAAGCTGCGCGACGAGCAGCGCGCGCCGGATGGCTTCTGGTTCCCGCCCGGCGGCATCGGGAGCCTGATGGACGCCATGGAGCAGGCCATCCGCGACGCGGGAGGCGACGTGCGGCTGGGCACCCCCATGACGTCGCTCCGCCATGCGGGCGGCCGGGTCACCGGAGTCGAGGTGGGTGGCGGGAACCCCGGGTTCATCGAGGCAGGGTCGGTCATCTCGGCGGTCACCCCGGGCCTTGTGGTGCGGGCCGCCGACCCCGCAGCGCCCGAGGGCCTGCTGCCCGACATCACCATGCGCGCGGTGGCCCTGGTGTACCTGGTGGCCGACCGTGACCCCGTGACCGAGGAGGCCTGGATCCAGGTGTCCGACCCACGGGTGCCGTTCTCGCGCATCGCGGAGTTCGTCAACTGGGACCCCGGCATGGTGCCGGCAGGGCGCACCGTGCTGTGCGCCGAGGTCTACGGCTCGGGGGCCGACGACGACCCCTGGTGGTCGCTCGACGACCACGCCCTGGCGCGCGCCGTGGCCGGGGCAATGGCAGACCCCCTCGGCTGGGTGGACGACCCCTCGGCCTTCCGCATGCTCGGCGTGGTGCGAATGCCCCGGGCGTACCCGCTGGTGGAGGCCTGGAGGGTGAACGAGGCAATGCAGGCGCCGCTGTGGCTGTCGTCGCTCGAGGGCCTCGAGCTCGCCCGCGGCGGCACGGTGGTGACCGCCATCGAGGCCGGGGAGTCGGCCGCCGATAGGGCGGGCGGCGCCGTGATGGCGGGCGCGGCGTGACCACCACGGCCGCGGGGCTGGCCGACCGCCTTCGCCAGTTGCTGGGCCCCGACCGCCTGCTCGAGGGCGACCTCGCCCGCAACATCTACTCGCACGACGGCTCCATCGTGGGCGGCGACTGCGGCATGGTGGCCCTGCCCGAGACCACCGACGAGGTGGCGCAGTGCATGCGGCTTGCCCACGCCGCGGGCATCGAGGTGACCCCACGCGGGTCGGGCACCGGGCTCACCGGCGGGGCGGTGCCCCTGGACGGCGGGCTGGTCATCTCGCTGGCGCGCATGCGCGACATGGACGAGGTCGACGTGGCCAACTCGTGCGTGTGGGTGCAGCCGGGAGTGCTGAACCTCGACGTGAGCACCGCCGTGGCGCACCTGGGACTGCACTACGCACCCGACCCGTCGAGCCAGCAGGCCTGCTCGATCGGCGGCAACGTGGGCACCAACGCCGGCGGGCCCCACTGCCTGGCCTACGGGGTCACCGTGCAGCACGTGCTGGGCGTGG
>CAZIQQ010000068.1:4452-9939 GCA_964541555.1 uncultured Bifidobacterium sp.
GGCGGGCCCCACTGCCTGGCCTACGGGGTCACCGTGCAGCACGTGCTGGGCGTGGAGATGGTGCGCCCCGACGGCGAGGTGGTGGTGCTGGGGGGCGCTGCGCCCGACCCTCCCGGCTACGACCTGCGCGGCGTGGTGGTGGGCGCCGAGGGCACGGTCGGCGTGGTGACGCGCGTGCTCCTCAGGCTCACGCCGCTGCCCCCCGACGTGCGCACGATGCTGCTCGACTTCGCCACCGTTGCCGAGGCATCGGCCGTGGTGCAGGCCATCATCGCCGCGGGGGTGATCCCGGCGGCGCTCGAGATGATGGATCGCAACATGGCCCTGGCCGTGGAGGAGTTCGTGCACGCGGGGCTGCCCACCGACGCCGCGGCGCTGCTGCTGGTGGAGGTCGACGGAACCCCGGCCGAGGTGGTCACGTTCACCGAGGTGGTCGAGCGCGTGGCCCGCGGGCACGGGGTGCGCACGGTGCGCGTGGCGCAGGACGAGGACGAGCGCGCGCTGCTGTGGAAGGCCCGCAAGACGGCCTTCGGCGCGGTGGCGCGGGTCAAGCCCTCGTACTACCTGCACGACTGCGTGGTGCCGCGCACCAAGCTGGTGGAGATCATGGAGGCCATCGGCGAGATCACCGAGCGCGAGGGCGTGATGTGCCTCAACGTCTTCCACGCCGGCGACGGCAACCTGCACCCGATCATCGCGCTCGACCGCAGCGACCCCGACGAGACCGAGCGGGCCATGCGCGCGGGCGACCAGATCGTGCGCGCCTGCGTGGCGATGGGCGGAACGCTGTCGGGCGAGCACGGCATCGGCGTGGAGAAGCGCGACTACATGCCGCTGGTGTTCGACCACGACGACCTGCAGGCTCAGGCATGCGTGCGGCTGGCCTTCGACCCCGACGGCCGCATGAACCCCGACAAGGTGCTGCCCACCGGCACGCGGTGCGGAGAGGTGGGCCTGGCCGACTCGCAGGTTCCCGAGGGCACATGGATCTGACCCCCGGCACGCGCGAGGAGATGGCGCAGGCGCTGGCGGCGGCCACGCGGGACGGCCGGGTGGTGGACATCCGGGGCGCGGGCCTGCACTCGCGACGCGGCCGTCCCTTCGATGCCGACCAGGTCATCCATACCGGTGGCCTCGCGCGCATCGTCGATCACATCCCCGACGACATGACCATCACGGTCGAGGGCGGGGTGACCGTGGGCCAGGTGCTGGACGCCGCGGGCGCGCACGGCCAGGGCTGGCCGCAGGCACCGGCGCAGCCCGGGGCCACCGTGGGCGGGGTGCTGGCGGCAGCCGTGAGCGGCCGGCGCAGGCTCAGGTTCGGCCCGGTGCGCGACTCACTGCTGGAGGTGGTGGTGGCCACCGGCGACGGGCGCATCGTGAAGGGCGGCGGGCGCACCGTGAAGACCGTGACCGGCTACGACCTTCCCAGGCTGCTGACAGGGTCGCTCGGCACGCTCGGGGTGATCGTGCAGGCCACCCTGCGCCTGTGGCCGCTGCCCATGGCCGAGCAGTGGTTCACGGCGCGGGGCGACGACGACGCCATGCTGGCGATGGCCCAGCACGTGCTGCAGCAACTGCATCGCCCCACGGCGGTCATCTTGCGCCCCGGGGCGCTGCACGTCTGCCTCACGGGGGTGCCCGACGACGTCGTGCCGCCCGAGGGCATGGGCGAGGGCGACGAGCCCACCATGCCCGAGGGACAGGGCATGGTGGAGGCCGGCGTGCCCCCGGGGTCGCTGCCCGCCTTCACGCGGCGCCTGGCCGGCGACGGGCGCGCGTTCGAGGCGTGGATGGGCACTGGGGTATGCATGGTGCCGGTGTCGTCGCCCGGCGAGGTGGTGGCGGTGCGCGACCTGGCGATGCTGCACGGCGGCCACGCCCAGGTGGTGGATGGCGACGACGCCCTGCGCGCCGACCCATTCGGGCCCGTGCCCGCGGGGGCCGACATCATGCGTCGCATCCGCGACTCGTTCGACCCCGCAGGCATCCTGTGCCCCGGCCGCTTCGCGGCCGCCGAGGCGGTACCCGCATGAGCACGGGCTGGAAGCCCGGCCTGCCGGCGCCCACGCATGACGACCTGAACTCATGCGTGCAGTGCGGCCTGTGCCTTCCCCACTGCCCCACCTTCCGCGTGACCGGCCTCGAGACATCGTCGCCGCGGGGCCGCATCGCGGCCATGCGGTCGGTGCAGGCGGGCGAGACCCCCGTGCAGGGTGACTTCACGCGATTCACCGACGAGTGCCTGGCCTGCCGGGCGTGCGAGTCGGCCTGCCCGTCGTCGGTGCCCTACGGGCGCCTCATCGAGGCCGCGCGAATCCAGACCGAGGCCGCCCGGCCCGCTGGCGAGCGCGCGGTTCGGCGTGCGGGCATCAGCGGTGTCATCGGGCACCGGCGCATGACCCGCCTGATGGGCTGGGGCCTGGCCATCTCCCAGGCGCTGCGCGTGGACCGGCTCATGCCGCGCAGCCTGCGCATGGCAACGCCCAGGGTGACGCTGCGGGGCATGCGCACTCCCCTGCCCCGCTCGAGCGGCGAGGGCCCGGTGGCCATGCTGCTCACCGGCTGCGTGATGGACATCGCGTTCCGCCCCGTGCACCTGGCCACCACCCACGCCCTGGTGCGCGGCGGCTACACGGCCGTGGTGCCCGATGGCGGCGGCTGCTGCGGCGCGCTGGCAGCCCACGCCGGCGAGGTGGGGTCGGCCCGCGCGCTGGCCCGCCAGCGCATCGCCGAGATGGAGGGCGCCGAGGTGATCGTGGTCGACAGCGCGGGATGCAGCGCGCACATGCGCACCTACGGGCACCTGCTTGCCGACGACCCGGAGTGGGCCGCGCGCGCCCAGGCCGTGGCGGCGAAGGTGCGCGACGCCGTGGAGATCGACGCGCCCCCGGGTCGCAAGTGCGACGAGCGCGTGGCCGTGCACGACGCCTGCCACCACCTGCACGCGCAGGGCATCGGCCCCGAGATCAGGCGCACGCTGCGCGCGGCGGGCGCGACCCCGGTGGACCTGGGCGATGGCGGTCGCTGCTGCGGCGCGGGCGGCATCTACAACGTGCTCGAGCCCGAGATGGCCGCGACCCTGGGCGAGCAGAAGGCACGGGCCATCATCGCCACCGGTACCGATGTGGTGGCGGTGGCCAACCCGGGGTGCGCGATCCAGATACGCAACCACCTGCAGGCCCTGGGGTCGGACGTCGAGGTCCGCCACCCGCTCGAGATCGTCGACTGAGGGGGCGTCCCCCGGGAACGTGCGCGGCGGGGCCACGCCCGGGCATCGTGGATGATCCCCCCATGAGTTCCCGTGCACTCGCCCTGATCGCCGTCGCGTCGCTGGCCCCGGCCGCCGCCGCGCTGGGCGCCCCCAACCCGGACCACCGGCTGCGCAACGGCATCGGAGCCGGCGGCGTTCGCCTGGGCATGAGCGAGGGCCAGGTGCTGCAGGTGCTTGGCAGGCCCGACGACCGCCATGCCATGCGCACCGAGCTCGGGGCGTTCGTGGACCTGTCGTGGCCGGGCATCACGGTTCGGCGCTGGGACGGCGCGGGCGGGCGCGTGGTGGACATCGCCGTGACCGATCGCGGCATCCGCATGGCCAACGGGATCGGCGTGGGGTCGTCACTGGCCCGCGTTCGCAGCGCGTTCCCCAGGGCGTCGTGCGACACATCGCCCCTCGTGTGCACCATCGGCAACCCGGTACCCGGCAACACGGTCACCACGCTCAGGTTCGGGCGCACGGGCCGGGTATCCGAGGTGAGCGTGGGCAGGGTGATCGACTAGCCCCACGCGCTAGCGTGCCGCGGCATGGAAGATCAGGCACCGCAGTTCGGTCCCCGCGGGGACTTCTCGATCTCGTGTGACGTCGACGCACCCCGTGAGCGGGTGTTCCGCGCGTACACCGACGCCGAGTCGATCTCGCACTTCTGGGCGCCGGAGGGCGTGGAGATCCCGCCCGAGAGCGTCGACCTCGAGCCCGTGCCGGGCGGCGCGTTCAACATGGTGATGAAGGTCGGCGATGACGAGTTCCCCATGACGGGCACCTTCGCCGACGTGGTGGAGCCCGACTACGTGGAGTTCCACGAGCCGGGCCTGGACATCCGGTGCACCATCTCGTTCGAGGACATCGGCGACGGGCGCACGCGGGTCACGGTTCTGCAGACGAACGTGCCCGAGGAGTTCCGCGGCGAGAACGCCGAGCTGGGGTTCCAGAGCAGTTTCCGCCGGCTGGCGGCCTACCTGGCGGAATCCCCCGGCTGATCCCGCAGCGCCCGGATGGCCCGGGCGATCTCGCTGCGGTAGAAGCCGGCCAGCGCATACGCGCCCGACGGCGTGAGGTGGTCGCGGTCGGCCACGAACCAGGGGCGCCCGGCGCTGAAGCTGTTCCAGTCGGCCACCTGCAGCCACCTGTAGCGGCCGGCCGCGCGCCGGACTGCGGCGTTGACGCCGGGGGCGAACGGCGCGATGCCCTGCAGGTTCACCCACACGGCACGGCGCACCCCCCGTGCCCTGAGGGCGGCCATCACGCGCCCGATGTCATACGTGGCACCGGCGTCGTTGTAGCCCACGTGGATGACCACGATGTCGCCGAGTGACCCCGGCATCGACTGGATGACCGACAGCGCGCTGGGCGGGTTGGGCGGGCATGGCGGCGCCACCAGGCGCCTGCACACCTTGAGGTCGAACAGGGCCGACCACCTGCCGGTGGCCGCGGCGCGCCCGCCGCTCACGTAGTCGAGGCCCGTGCCGACGGAGTCGCCGATCACGGTGACCTCGGGAACCCGCGCGGGAAGGTCGCTTCGGGATGCCGTGGGGCCGGTGGGGCACGACCGCGCGGGTTCGGCGATGCCAAGCGCCGTCAGGTCGAACTCGGCGCAGAACCCACCGCTCATCGGGCCGGCCGTGGGCACCTGCACGCGTCGCGAGAAGGTGACCACGCCGCCCACCGGGGTGAGGGTCACCTGCCCACCTGCCAGCCGGCGCAGGCGGGTGGTGGTGCGCGACCCGCCGTAGGCCACCCATCGCATGGGAATTGCCGTGGACGGGGCGGGCACGACGGGCGTGGTGCCCGTGGGCGTGGGCGGGATGACCGGCACGGGCAGGCGGTACGACAACCGCCAGGCCATGGAGCGCCCCTGGCGATCCACCGTGCCCTGTCCCGCGTCGGGTGCGGGCGCAGCCGCGCCCACACCGGGGATGCCCGCCGCAAGGCCCACGGCGAGCGCAGCGCCCAGCAGCACAGTCAGGCGCCTGGGTGTTCGCGCAGCCATGCGACAGCCTTCCGTATCTCGCGCCGGGTGAAGGCGGCCATGCCCCATCCCCCTGCCGTGGTCAGGTGCACCTGGTCGGGGGCGAACCAGGGGCGCCCCCGGCTGGCGCGGCCCCAGTCGGCCACCTGGATGCGACTGCTGCGCCGGGCGGCCAGGCGGATCTCGGCGTTGATCTGCCGGTAGCTCGACTGGGTCTCGCGCAGGGTCACCCACACCACCC
>CAZIQQ010000069.1:0-9862 GCA_964541555.1 uncultured Bifidobacterium sp.
ATGCCCTGTCCGCGCCGTTCCTGATGTAGAGGTCCTGCAGCTCGGCCTGGGCCTGAAGCACCGCGATCAGGCGGTCGCGCTCCTCCTCGGGGGTCGGGGGCGGTGGGGCGCTATGGGCCTGCTCCTTCATTTCGCGGGATGACCCTTCGATGGACCGGGTGCCACAGTGATTGTGGTGTCCCAACCGCATGTGGCAAGTCCTCCTCACAATAACCTTTCATCGCGGGAACACCATGAAACCGGGGTTTGCGTATGCCGAGCATCGAGATGCAGATGGCGCCGTGGCTTCTGCCGTCGATGAGGCGTCGCTACAGGGGCTCCCCCGCGGCAATCGACGACCTGCGGGTGTTCGACGCACGGGAGGCACCCCCGCAGCTCGCGGCGGCCGGACTGGTGCAGTCGACCATGGTCGCGGGCGTGCCCGGCGCGTGGGTCGGCCCGGACAATCGCCCGGGAGGAACCATCGTGTTCCTGCATGGGGGCGCGTACGTGTTCGGCCCGGGCCCCGGGCACTGGGACTGGCTTGCGGCGATGTGCGATGCCACAGGCATGGCCGGACTCATGCTGCTGTACGAAAGGGCTCCCGAGGCGCGGTACCCGGTGGCGCTCGAGCAGGTGCTCGCGGCGTGCGCCACCATCGAGGGTGACTGGGTGCTGGCAGGCGACAGCGCGGGTGGCGGGCTGGCGGTGGCCGCCACCATGCGCATGCGCGATGCGGGCGCGCCCCTTCCCCGCGCCCTGGTGCTGTCGTCACCGTGGCTCGACCTCACCCTCGAGCATCCGCAGATGCTCGCGGGGCAGCACCTCGACGTGATGCTCGAGCCCGACCGGCTGCGCGACTACGCCGCCGAGTACGCCGGGACGCACGACCGGCGCGACCCGGGCATCTCGCCCTTGTTCGGCGACCCATCCGGGCTGCCACCGATGCTGATCACCGCAGGCGGTGCCGAGCTGATGCTCTGGGAGTGCCGCGACTGGACAGCGCGCTGCGATGCGGCGGGCACTCCAGCCCGGTTGATCGAGGTGGAGGGGGCGATCCACGACTTCGCCATGGCACGCACGCTGTTCCCCGAGGCCCGGGCCGTGCTGCCGCAGATGGCCCGGTTCATGCGCCCACCTGCGGCCAGGAACGGCGAAAGGCCCGCCTGAGCGGGCCTTTCGTGCAAGTGGAGGATACCGGGATCGAACCGGTGACCTCTACGCTGCCAGCGTAGCGCTCTCCCAGCTGAGCTAATCCCCCGGGGTGCGGCGTGGAGTATAGACCGCGGCGGTCCTACGCGGGAGAGGGCGCGAACTCCTCGAGCGGGGCCTCGCGCCACAGGCGGTCGAGGCGGTAGAAGTCGCGGGCCTCCGGGGTGAACACATGGATCACCACATCGAGGGCGTCCACCAGGATCCAGTCGCCCTCCTTCTCGCCCTCGACCCTGCGCGGGGTGACCCCCAGGTCCTTCTTCAGGCGGTGACGCAGCTCCTGGGAGATCGACTTCGTCTGGCGCGGCGTGCGGCCCGTGCAGATGACGAGGTAGTCGGTGTAGTCCACCAGGCCGCGCATGTCGAGCAGCACGATGTCCTCCGCCTTCTTGTCGTAGGCGACGGCGGCGGCGCCGAGCGCGAGTTCCCTGGTGTCCGAGGGGTCTCCCCTGTTGGTAGGCGTACGGTGATGAGGCTACTCACGGTCACGCCCCGCATCAAGACGATGGGGCATGCGCCAGCAGCCGGGCAACCTTCGACGGCACGAGATCGGCGATGGCCTCCCCGCGGGCAAGGCGGTCGCGGACGAGCGTGGACGAGATGGGCACCTCGGGCATGTCGACCACGTCGATTCGCCCCGCGGCGACGGGCCCGGCCAGGTGCTCCATCGCGGGGTCGCCCGCGCCGGGCCGCCACGCCACTGCCAGCCGCGCCAGCTCGACGATGCGGTCCGGCCGGGCCCACGACGCGAAGCCCTCCAGCTGATCGGCGCCCATGATGAACCAGAGAGCGGCCCCGGGGTTGTCGGCGGCCACCTGCTCGAGCGTCTCCGCGGTGTACGAGGTGCCGGCGCGGTCGAGCTCGACGGTGCTCACCTCGAGCAAGGGGTCGTCCGCCGCCGCGGCACGCACGAGGGCCAGGCGCAGGTCGGCCGGCATCGTGGGGCCACCCGGCTTGTGCGGGGTCTCGCAGGCGGGAACCAGCAGCACCCGGTCGAGGCCCAGTTGCCCGGCGGCGGCGCGCGCCAGGGCCACGTGGCCGTCGTGCGGCGGGTCGAAGCTGCCGCCCATCACCCCGATGCGCATGCGTCAGCGGGTCTGGCCGGTGCCCGTCACCAGGTACTTGACCGTGGTGAGGTCGGCGAGGCCGATGGGGCCACGTGCGTGGAGCTTCTGGGTTGAGATGCCGATCTCGGCGCCCATGCCGAACTCCCCGCCGTCGGTGAAGCGCGTGGAGGCGTTCACGTACACCACGGCGGAGTCGACGCCCTGCTGGAAGTCCCGGGCGGCGTCCAGCGACCCAGTGACGATGGACTCGCTGTGGCCGGACCCGAAGCGGTTCACGTGCTCGATGGCCTCGTCCACCGACCCCACGACTCCCACCGAGATGATGAGGTCGAGGAACTCGGTGGCGAAGTCGGCATCAGTGGCGTCCACCACGTCGCCGTCGAGGGATGCCAGATGCGCACGGGCCTCCTCAGACACGCGCAGCTCGACCCCCTCGGCCAGCAGGGCGTCGGCCACGCGGGGCAGGAACACCGGGGCCACGTCGCGGTGCACGAGGAGGGTCTCGCAGGCATTGCACACGCCCGGTCGCTGCACCTTGGCGTTGACGGCGATGGCGAGCGCGTCATCGAGGTCGGCGGCGGCGTCCACGTACACGTGGCAGTTGCCGGACGCGGCGTAGATGACCGGCACGCGGGCGTTCTGCTGCAGGTACGCCTTGAGCTCCTCGCCACCACGCGGGATGACCAGGTCGACCTTGCCCTCGGCCTGGATGAGCCGGAGCATCTCCTCGCGGTCGGTTCCCAGCATGGTGACGGCTGCCTCGGGAACCCCGGCGCCGGCCAGGGCGGACGCCACGACCTCTCCCAGCACGCGGTTGGAGTGCTGGGCGATGCGGCTGCCGCGCAGCATGATGGCGTTGCCGCTCTTCACGGCCAAAGCCGCGGCGTCGGTGGTGACGTTGGGGCGCCCCTCGTAGATGACGCCGATCACTCCGAGCGGAACGCGCGTCTCGACGATCTCGAGCCCGTTCGGCACCCGCCAGCCGCCCGTGATGACACCCACGGGGTCGGGCAGCGCGGCCACGGCGCGGATTCCCCGGGCCATGGCATCCAGGCGCGCCTCGTCCAACATGAGCCGGTCAACCATCGCACTGGCCGCGTTCGACTCGCGGGCGCCCTGCACGTCGGCCGCATTGGCCTCGATGATCTCATCGGCCCGCTCGAGCAGGGCCACGGCCACGGCCTCGAGGGCATCGGCCTTGCCGCCGGGGGACATGCGCGCCAGCACGCGGCTCGCGGCCCGCGCGGCGTCCAGGCGCTCGTCGAGTGATGCGTGCGTGGTGGTCATGGGCAGGTCACGCTATCGCACCGCCGGTGCGAACCGGTCGCGGTGGATGACCTCGGCCGAGCCGCCCGAGACGACGCCCAGGGCCTCCTCGGACCGCATGCCGCGCACGGCGCGGATCTCCTCGGCCGACAACTCGGCGATGCCCTTGCCGACCTCGCGGCCATCGGGACCCACGACCAGCACGGCCTCCCCGGCCGGGAAGGCGCCGTCGCACGACACCACGCCCACGGGCAGCAGGGATGTTCCCTTTTCGATGAGGGCGCGCACGGCGCCGGCATCCACAACCACGCGCCCCTGCGCGGGCTTGGCGTGCCGCAGCCACATCTTGAACGCGCCCTCCGAGCGGTCGGACGGCGCGAAGCGCGTGCCCACGGCCTCACCGGCCGCCGCTGCGGGGATGACGCCATCGGCCTCGCCGCCCGCGATGACGCAGGCCACTCCGCTGCCGGTGGCCATGGCGGCCGACGCGAGCTTGCTGGCGATTCCGCCGCGCCCGCGTCCGGAGCCCGCCAGATCGGCCAGCGCGATGTCGTCGGGCGCCGTGCCCGCCGGCACATCGCCGATGAGAACCGGTCCATCCGGCCCCGGCGCGTACAGGCCGTCGCGGTCGGTGAGCAGCATCAGCAGGCGCGCGCGCAGCAGTATGGCCACCTGCGCTGCCAGCACGTCGTTGTCGCCGAACGTCAGCTCGTCTGTGGCGGTGGTGTCGTTCTCGTTGATCACCGGCACGGCGCCGAGCGCGATGAGCCGCTCGAGGGTGTTGCGGGCGTTCAGGTATGACGCCCGGTGCTCCAGGTCGGCGGAGGTCAGCAGTACCTGCCCGGGCACCACGCCGTGCGCACCGAACTCGGCGATGTAGCGGGCGAACAGCACTCCCTGCCCCACGGCCGACGCAGCCTGCAGGTCGGGCAGCGCATCGGGGCGCTCCGCGATGCCCAGGGTGCCGAGCCCGCAGGCGATGGCCCCGCTGGAGACCAGCACGGGGTGCAGGCCGCGGGTGCGCAGCCCGGCGATCTCGCCCACGCGGCGCTGCAGCACCTGCTCGCGCAGGGCCCCATGGTCGTCCACGAGGGTGGACGACCCGATCTTGATCACGATGACGTCGCTCATGACAGCCAGGTGATCAGTTCGGCGCGGAGCGCCGGTATCCCCTCCCCGGTCTCGGCCGAGGTCGCGAAATCGGCCTCGGGCGGCGCGGGCGCCAGGTCGCACTTGGTGGCCACCACGACCTCGCGCACGCCCTCGGGCATCCATGCGGCGACGCCCTCCCGCACCCGGGCCAGCCGGGCGGCGGGGTCCTCGGGGTCGGACGCGTCGAGGCAGTGCAGCACCACGGTGGCACGCTCCAGTTGCCCCAGGGCCGCACCCCGGCGCTCTGTGCCGTCGGCCGCGAGCCCCGGCAGGTCGGCCACGAGGTGGATGACCCCGTAGTCGTCCTCCAGGGGGCCGAGGGCCGGCTCGTCGGTGGTGTGCGGGTACGGCGCCACCGTGGCGTGGGCGCCCGTGAGCGCGTTGAGCAGCGCTGTCTTGCCGGAGTTCGGCAGGCCGATGATCGCCACGTCGACCGGCAGGCGCATCTCGAGGACGATCCAGGCCTCCTCGCCGTCCTCCCCGGGCACGGTCACGCGCGGCGCGCGGTGCGTGGACGACCGGAAGGCGCGGTTGCCCACCCCGCCGCCTCCCCCGCGTGCCACGGATGCGCTGTCGCCGGGCTCCATGAGCATGGCCACCTCGTGGCCATCGCGCAGCACGCGCGTGCCCGGGGGCACGTGCACCTCGAGCACCTCGCCGTTCCGGCCATGGCGGTTTCGGCCCTCGCCGTCGCCGCCCGCCGGCGCCTTGTGGTGCACGCGCGTGCGGAACGGGGTGAGGTCGGTCAGCTGCTCATCGGCGATGAGCAGCACGTCGCCGCCGCGCCCGCCGTTGCCCCCGTCCGGGCCACCCTTCGGCGTGTGCGCCTCACGGCGGAACGAGAGGCAGCCGTGGCCCCCGCGTCCGGCCTGGACGTGGATCTGGACCCGGTCGGTGAATGACATGGTGCGGGGCGCCTGCGCCCCGACCCGGCTCAGCCCGCCGGGGCCTCCACCGGGTGCACCATCACGCGGCGACCCTTGTTGCCGTTGCTGAACTCCACGCGACCGGTGACCGTGGCGAAGATCGTGTGGTCACGACCGAGCCCGGCGCCGTTGCCCGGCTTGAACACGGTGCCGCGCTGACGGACGATGATCGAGCCGGCCGGAACGACCTGACCCGAGAACACCTTCACGCCGAGGCGCTTGGAGTTGCTGTCGCGACCATTGCGGCTGGAGCCGCCACCCTTCTTATGAGCCATGCCTAGCCCCCGATCCCGGTGATGCGCACCCGCGAGAGACGCGAGCGGTGACCCATCTTGCGCTTGCTGTCCTTCTTGGCGCGGTACGTGAAGACCGTGATCTTCGGGCCGAGCACGTGCTCCTCGACCTCTGCGGTCACGGTGCCACCGTCGCTGATGCCGTCGCTGCCACCAGTCGCGAGCACCTTCGGCGAGATGGTGTCACCGGGCTCCGCGGCGATGCGGTCCACGACGATGCGCTCACCCTCGCGCACCCTGTATTGCTTGCCCCCGAGGGCGATGACGGCGTAATCAGCCACGTTCTTCTCCACGTACGACGGGGCGCCCGGCTCCGGACGCGATGCGGGACAGTAGCGAAACGGTCCCCCACGCGCCACGTGCAGCGGCATCCCCCTATTCGGCGGCCACTTCGGCCCTGGCGCGCGACCGGCTGCGCGATCGCGGTCGGCTCTGCGCGGGCGCGGCACCGGCGATGCGCGCGCTGCCCGGCGCCATCGATCCATCGCGCTCGAGCGTGATGGTCACGCCGAGGTCCTCCTCGATGTCCGAGAGCACCGCGTTGCCGTCGGCCTGCAGGTAATCGGCCACCTCGGGGTGCACGGCCACGGCGGCCGGCGACTCGGCGATGCCCTTCAGCAGCAGGCGGATCTGGCGCTCGGCGTCGATCGCGTGCGTCTCGGGGCTCACCACGAAGCCCTGCCCGCCGCAGGTGGGGCAGGCCTGGGTCATGATCTCCCGCGCGCCGTCACTGATGTTCTGGCGCGTCATCTGCACCAGCCCGAGCGGGGAGATCTCCACCACGAACGTGCGGCTGCGATCCCTGGCCAGGGCGTCGTTCAGCGCCTTGGTGACGGCCCGGCGGTTCTTGGCGTCGTCCATGTCGATGAAGTCGATGACGATGATTCCGCCGATGTCGCGCAGGCGCAGCTGCCGCACGACCTCCTCGGCCGCCTCGAGGTTGGTTCGCGTGATGGTGGCCTCGAGCTGGGTGTTACCGCGACCCACGTTCTTGCCCGAGTTGACGTCGATGACCGTCATGGCCTCGGTGTCGTCGATCACCAGCGATCCGCCCGATGCCAGGGGCACGCGGCGGCTGAGGGTGGACCTGATGGCGGCATCCACCCCGTGGGCCTCGAGCAGGGGCACGTCGCCCTCGTAGAGGCGCACGCGGTCGGCCAGCTCGGGCGACGTGCGGCGCAGGAAGCCGGTGATCCGCTCGTGCTGGCGCGGGTCGTCAACCAGCACCTCGTCGACGGTCTCGTTGAGGATGTCGCGGATGACCTTGAGCGAGGAGTCGGCCTCGCTGTACAGCAGCGACGGCGTATCGACCTTCTCGGAGCGCTCGCGGATGGCCTTCCACAGCAGGTTCAGCGACGCCAGGTCGCGTGCCAGCTCGGTGGCGGATGCCCCGGCCGCCGCGGTGCGCACGATGATCCCGCCCCCGTCGGTGGGCAGTCGCTTGCAGATGTCGCGCAGGCGGTGGCGCTCGTCGTCGTCGAGGCGCTTGCTGATGCCGATGCCATCGCCGAACGGCACGTACACGAGGAAGCGGCCTGCCAGCGACAACTGCATGGTGAGGCGCGCACCCTTCGTGCCCATGGGGTCCTTGACCGCCTGCACGATGATCTGGTCGCCCTTCTTCAGCAGGTCGGCGATGAGGCGCTTGCGCTTCGGCACGCCCACCGCGACGACGTCGTCCACGTGCAGGAAGCCGTTCTTGCCGATGCCGACCTCGATGAACGAGGCCTCCATCCCGGCGAGCACGGACTCCACGCGGCCCTTCCAGATGTGGCCCACCACGGAGCCCTTGCCACGACGCTCGATCTGCACCTCGGCCACGCGCCCGTCCTCGACGATTGCGACGCGGGTCTCGGCGCGATCCACGGAAACCAGGATCTGCTTGATCAGTTCTTCTCCTTGCGCCTCTTGCGGGCGCGTGCGAGCAGCGACCTCACGGCGCCCCTCGGATCAGCGGGGAGGTTGTCCTCCCCCATCTGGTGCGAGAGGCGCTGGGTTGCTGCGGCGAGTGCCACCGTGGAGGCCCATGCGACAGCCCCGCGCACCATCCACCGGGGTCCGGGGATGATGTGCGAGGCGCCGCGGGCCACCGCGGCGATGACGAGTCCGCTGCCCACGGCAGCGGCGACTTCGGGCACGCGGCGGGCATCGAGCTGATGCCCCTCCGCGGACCCTGTGCGGACGACCATCGCCAGCTGTGCTGCCGAGGCGCCGGGAAACCAGTTGAGGGCGCCGGCCACCGCGGACTCGCGGGCGGCCGACGTGACGATGTTGTCGCGCACGGCGTCCCGCAGGGCGGGATACCGGCGGGCGGCGGGAACCTTGTGGGGGCCGAGGGCCCGGATGATGCCGTCGGTTATGCGGCGCACCGATTCGTCCGAGTCGAGGTCGCGGGCGAACACGAGGTCGCCGATCGTGACGTCGGGCTCGGCAAGCAGCTCGGCCTCGCGCGCGCCGCGACGGGAGTCCGGTGCGATGACCACCACGAGGGTGCGGCGGTCCTGGCGGGCCCGTGCGGCCGTTTCACGGGCCGCAGCCCGGGCGTCGTCGGCCATGCCCAGGGGGATGACCACCAGGTCGGCGCCGGGGCGTTCGCCCACCGGCACGCCGAGCATGTCGGAGAGGCGCGAGGCGATGGCGGCGTCGCCGGGGAGGATCGCGATGGTGCCCCCGTCGAGGGCCTCCTCGTGGTGCTTCCTGGTGTCCTTCGCGAAGGTGTTGACCCGCTTCGCGAGGGTGGTGATGGCGCCCATGGCTAGGCCACCGCCGGCGCGGCCTCGCGTCCGCGGCGGCCGATGCGCAGCAGCACGCCCACGGCGGCGAGGTTGGTCAGTGTGTGGCTCCCGCCGTACGACATGAATGGCAGCGGGATTCCGGTGATCGGCATGATCCCCACGTTCATGCCGATGTTAACGAACACCTCGAACGCCAGCATTCCCGAGATACCGGCGGCCGTGAGCCGCTCGAGCTCGGTGGCGGCTGATCGCATGATCACCAGTGCCCGCCAGATGATCACGAAGTACAGCGCGATGAGCAGCCCTGCGCCGAGGAACCCGAACATCTCGGCCACCACCGCGAAGATGAAGTCGGTGTGGTGCTCGGGCAGGAAGTCGTTGATGGTCTGCGTCGCTCCCGACGGACCCTTCCCGAATGCCCCGCCCGACCCGATGGCCACCTTGCTCTGCTCGAGCTGGTAGCCGGTCTCCGACCTGTCGCTGCCGGAGTCCACGAAGGCCGTGAGGCGATCCACCTGGTACGGCTTGAGCACGTTGAGGCCCGCGGCGGGCAGCAGGTACAGCACGGCAACCGCCAGGGTCACCACCACCAGCCCCACCACGATGAAGTGCGTGATGGGCTGCCCCGCCACCCAGAGGATCGTAAGGGCGATTGCGGCATACACGAGCGAGGTGCCGAGGTCGGGCTGCAGGAACACGATGCCCGCGGGAATCGCCGTGACGCCGGCGACCACCAGCGAGAGGCGCGCGGAGTCCATCGACTTGATGCGCTCCACCACGACCACCGCGATGACGAACGCGATGACGAGCTTGCCGATCTCCGACGGCTGTATGCGCATGGGCCCGAGTTCGATCCACCGCGTGGAACCGCGGGCCGACGAGCCCAGCACGAGCACGATGCCCACCGCCGCGATGAGCATGGCGTAGATGGTCCACACGTACCTCGACAGCCACTCGAGGTCGAGTCGCATCACGAAGAACAGCGCAACCAGGCCGATGAGCGTGTACGCCACCTGACGGGTGAAGAAGAAGCCGGGGTCGGACGCGATGTCGCCCTCGGTTGCGACCCGCACCATGTACACGCCGAAGGCCGAGGCCGCGAGCACCGATCCCAGGAGCCACCAGTCGAGCCCGGCGATGGCCGACTGGGCGCGGTCGCGCGCGGAGCCCCGCTGGACCTCACCGGGGAACGTGGCCATCAGTTCGCCTTCGCCCCGGTGCCGCAGCGGTCG
>CAZIQQ010000070.1:0-8257 GCA_964541555.1 uncultured Bifidobacterium sp.
GGAGAGCACCAGCTCGACAAGCTGGGGGTCACTGGTTCGAGCCCAGTAACGCCCACTCTCGGGGAAAGGTCCGCGCCAGCGGACCTTTCGTCTTTTCGGGGCTCCGCCAGGCGCTCGGGGTGCATGGGATCAACCGGTCAGCAGCCGGTGTCGGTCATCGTGCCGTCGGGGCAGGTGGTGCTGCTCCAGGCCGCGCCGGTGAGGTCCGCGCCCCCGAGGTCCGCGCCCCTGAGGTTCGCGCCCCTGAGGTCGGCGCTGGTGAGCCCCGCGTCGGTGAGGTTCGCGTCGGTGAGGCCCGCCCCGATGATGGCGCCTGCCGCGTGACGGTGGCGGGTGCGGTGTGCTGTTCGGACGCGTCGCACGGTCAGACGACGTTATCGGGTCGGCGCCCGGGGGGCAGGCAGAAGAAGTAGCCGACTTCCTTGTTCCGGACGCCGACGGCGATGGTGACATAGCCCCGGAACTCCCGTGCGTCGTCCGGAGTGTCCCCCCAGTTCGCCGGCGCGTTTGCGGTGGGGCTGAACCAGCACGTCGCGCCAGACTTGTGCTTCCGGTTCGGCACCGGCGTCGCACCTTCCGCACCGATGCCGGCGGGGGCGATGAACATCCGGCGCGTGCCCACAGCCGTGCCCTCCCGTCCGACGGCGCGTATGCCCATGGTCCAGAGCGAGGACGCCCTTCCGCGCCCTGTCTTGAGTTCCAGCTGCCGACTGAGCTCCTGCCCCAGCGCGAGTGCCTGGCCGTTGAAGGCGGTGTACGGCGTTGACACCCCCGACCAGTCGTAGCAGTCCACCTGATCGCGCGGCACGCGGAAGGTGACCCGGGCGGGAAGGGTGTTGACGATCCGGATCGGTTGCGTCAGCGATCCGGTCCGCTCCGGGCATGCGCCGTCTGCGTCGGGTGTCCCAGCGGCCTGACGCGTCGCCGTCGCGGCGTTTGAGGCGGCGTCCGAGCCGCAGCCCGCAAGGCCGAGTGCCGCAACGGCGATGGCCCCTGCTGCAGCAATCGCGAAGGCGGCACGCGCGCGAGTTGAGTCTGTCATGGGCTGCATTCCCTTCCTGGCGAAATCGTCTAGAGGCTCTTCAGCGTCTCGCCCGATGTGCAGAAGAAGTACCCGACCTGTCCGCCCCTGACGCTGATCGTGAGCACATTGGTCCTGCTGAAGTCGAGGGCGCTCTCCGGGGTGTCCCGCCAGCCCGGTGGCGCGGCTGCGACGGGAGTGAATGCGCAGTCACTGCTGCCTTCGCCTCCCGCACTCCGTCCACCGCTCGCTCCGACTGATCCGCCGACGACGAGCATCCGTGTGGTCCCGTCGGCCTCGCCCTTGGTACCGACGGTGTGCATCTGCATGGTCCAACGGCTCCGCTTCCCGCGCCGTGCGACCTCAAGACGGAACTGGCGTGCGCGTCCGAAGCCCACCGACTGCCGGTTGAAGGCGGTGTACGGCGTTGACACCCCTGACCAGTCGAAGCAGTCGATATCACCAATGGGCACGCGGAATGTTACGGCGCCCGGCACCGCGTTGTGCACGCGCACCACTACCGCGTTCGAGGCTCTTTCCGGGCACACTCCGTCGGCATTCGGCAGGCCGGCGGCCTCGCGCGGCGCGGTGGCCGCGCCCGTCGGGGTATCGGATCCACACGCGGCCAGCCCGGCCGCGGCGAGGGCGATGATGCCGGAGACGGCCACGGTGTGGACGGCCCCACGCGCGGTACGCGTTGTCGGGGGCCTCACTTCGACGACGCCTCGGTTGGTGTCACGCAGAAGAAGTAGCCGACCTTCCCCTCCTTCACGATGACGGTCAGCTTGTAGGTACTCCGGGTGTCGAGGACCCGCGCGGGAGTTTCGGTCCAACCCTTCGGCGCGTTTGCGAACGCGTTGAAACGACAGCCATCGGGTGGCATGGGCACCTCGATGACCCCGATGGCATCGTTCACGCCCCATATCCTGCGCGTGCCCTCCACCACGCCCTTGTCCCCAACGCTGCGCATGTGCATGGTCCACACGCCGCGCTCACCCGGACGGGCCAGTTCCATCAGGAAGGGGCGCTCTTCGCCTGAGGTGACCGACTTCTGGTTGAAGGCGGTATACGGCGTCAACTTCCCCGACCAGTCTGAGCAGTTGACCGCGTCGACAGGCACGTGGAACGTAACCCGGTTGGGAAGCAGGTTGACCACACGGACGCTCATCATCTGAGTCCCGGCCCTCCGCTCGGGGCAGACGCCGTCGGCGTTGGGCGGGCTCGCGGCCCGGGCTGTGGCGGTGGTGACGCCATCGGCACCGGCTGTGGTGACGTCAGATCCGCATGCGACGAGACCGACCGTGGCGACTGTCATTGCGCCGACGGCGGCAAGGAGACAGGCTGTTCGCACCGGGGCTGGGGAGTTCATGGGAATGGGGTCCTTGATCGACTGATCGGGTGCGACACAGAATACTTCGGCGCGACGTTGATCCCGGGATCGTTCGTCGCACAAGCGTGGTCCCCGGCACCGCGGCACGGTGTGGATATTCTCAGCTCGTGCCGCGACACGATGACGCAACCGGGTTCCACCGCCGACTGACGGTCTCCCCGGAGGGTGACGACCGGTTCTCGGGCACATGTCACCCGGGCTGGCCCGGTCGCGCATTCGGCGGGCAGGTTGTGGCCAAGGCGCTCCACGCCGCCGCCTGCACGGTTGATGACGACCAGATGCAGCCGTTGTCAATTCATGCGTGGTTTCACGCGCCGGTGGCCTCCGGGGAACACGCGCACTTCGACGTGTCGCGGGTGAAGGATGGGCGCACCCTTGCCACCCGTCAGGTGCAGGTCATCCAGGACGATCGCCTGCGCGTGACGGCCATGGCCCTGATGGGCAGGCCCGGCGCGGGCCCCGAGCACCAGTGGGGCGCACCCGCGGTGCCTGCGCCTGATGCGGTGACGCCGGAGGAGCGCCTCGTCCCGCCGAGCGTGGCGCCGGTTGATGCCGACTTCGCCGCACTCGGATACCCGGACGATGCGTGCGTGGACCTCCGCTTCACCCGTGCGGAGCCGGATGCCACCGGTCACGTGCCGGCGTGGATGCGCGTGACGGCCCAGGTGTCCGATGACGCAGTGACCGCCGCGTCGGCCCTCTGCTACCTCGCGGACATCACCTTGGGCACCATCGCGCTCGGTCCGCATGGTGGGCGTGAGGCGACCACGCATCTCCAGTTGGGCGCACTCGAGCTTGCGCTCTGGTTCATGAAGCCGATCCCGCCCGGCGAATGGGTGCTGTTCCAACTCGGCACCGCTGCGTCCGGGGGCGGCCACGGGCTGGCCCACGCGGTCGCGTACGACCAGTCCGGTGAGGTGGTGCTCATGGCCATGCAGAACGCCCTGATGCGCGAGCCGTGAGGCCGCAGCTCCCGCTCAGACGAGCGCGAGCACGATGGCGGCGATGATCGCCCCCACCACGCACACCACCGGAATCACCACGGCCGCCACGATGCCCGTGAACGTGCCTCCGGGCCCGGGCTTCATGCCGCCGGCGCCGCGCGGAACACGTAGGTGCCGCCGGTCGACGCCTTGATGGTGGTGCTCCAGGTGGCGCCGCTGCCTTCCGGAATGGTCCACTTGGCGGCATACGGGGCGGCGTTGAAGTTGCCGGTCGGCACGCTCGCCCGTGATCCGATCAGCGGCCGCTGACGCCTGGCCCCCGCGACGTACGAGCCCAGTAACGCCCACTCTCGGGGGAAGGTCCGCTTATGCGGGCCTTTCTCCGTTTCGGGCCTCATCGGGCGCTCGGGCGCCAAGTGTGAAGGCCAGCCGCGCCGCCACGAGCATCAGGGCGGTGAACACCACCGCGATCGCTCGCGGCTGCGCCACGCGCTCGGGGCTCATCGCTCAGCCGGTCAGCAGCCGGTGTTGGTCACTGTGCCGTTGGGGCAGGTGGTGTTCAAGAAGGCCACGCCGGTGGGGTCCGAGAGGGTGAGGTTCGCCTTGGTGAGGTTCGCGAATCGGAGGTTCGCCTCGGCGAGCTCCGCGCCGGTGAGGTTCGCGCCGGAGAGGTTCGCGCCGTGGAGGTCCGCCATGATGAGAATTGCGAAGGAGAGGTTCGCGTTGATGAGGTTCGCGTCCCTGAGTCTCGCGTCGGCGAGGTTCGCGTCGGTGAGGTACGCGTCGGAGAGGTTCGCGCCGGAGAGGTTCGCGCCGGAGAGGTTCGCGTTTCGGAGGTCAGCACCCTGGCAACTCGGCGCGCAGGAGGGCGCCTGGTTCGCCTGCTTTCGTGCCTTGGGTGGCGCATGGAACCGCGCGCCCTTGAGGTTCGCCCCCCGCAGGTCTGCGTGTCGCAACTTCGCCCCCCGGAAGTCTGCGCCACGAAGATCCGCCCCCCGGAAGTCCGCGCCACGCAGGTCGGCCTTCGTGAACTTCGCCTTCCTGAGGTTGCCGTGGTGCTCGACGCCCCAGCGGTGGACGATTCCGCGGCAGTCGGCCCCGGGCTTCAGCACGCAGGTCTTCGCTCCGGTGCCGATCGGGGCGATGGGAAGCTCCGCGGCGGAGGCAGCGCCTGCGACGGTGAGGCCCAGGGCGGCGGCGGCGAGGATGGCGGTGGTGCGAAGGCGCATGGGGAGTCCTTGTGTGGTCAGCCGGTCAGCAGCCGCCAGCGTTGGCCACCGTGCCGTCCGGGCAGATAGTGCTGTTCCAGACCGTGCCCTTGTCTATGCGGGCCCCGGTGAGGGTCGCGCCAGTGAGGTTCACGCTAGTGAGATTCGCGTTGATGAGGTTCGCCCCGAGGAGGTTCGCGCTGATGAGGTACGCGCTGGAGAGGTTCGCGTAGCCGAGGTTCGCGTTGGTGAGGTTCGCCCCGAGGAGGTTCGCCCCGAGGAGGTTCGCCCCGAGAAGAATTGCGCCCTTGAGTTGCGTGTAGGGGAGGTTCGCGACGGTGAGGTTCGCGTTAGTGAGGTTCGTGCTGCTGAGGTCCGCGCCGGTGAGGTCCGCGCCACTCAGGTCCGCGCCCTGACAGCTCGGATAGCACGACAGCGCAGGCGCCCCATTCGCAGCCTTCCCGACACGCTTCACCACGTCGAACCGTGCCCCCTTCAGCCTCGCCCCGCGCAGATCGGCATGACGCAACTTCGCCCCCCGGAAGTCAGCCCCGCGAAGGTCCGCCCCCCGGAAGTCTGCTCCACGCAGGTCGGCCCTGGTGAACTTCGCCTTCCTCAGGTTGCCGTGGTGCTCCACGGTCCAGCGATGCACGACGCCCCGGCAGTCGGCGCCCGGCTTCAGCACGCAGGTCTTCTTGCCGGTGCCGATCGTTGTCGATGCCTCGGCGAGCCCGGAGGCGGGGATAGCCAGCCCGCAGGCGCCGGTGGCGAGGATGGCGATGGTGCGAAGGCGCATGGGGAGTCCTTGGGTGGGGTCGGCCGGTCAGCAGCCGGTGTTGGTCACGGTGCCGTTGGGGCAGGTGGTGTTGGCAAAGGTTGACCTGCCGAAGGTCGTATCGCGTATGCGCGCGCCAGTGAGGTTCGCGCCGGTGAAGTTCACCTGACTGGCAAACACGCGGATGAACATCGCGTCGGTGAGGTTCGCGTCGGTGAAGTTCGCGCCGATACCGTTCAGCGTCCCGAAGGTCACGCCCGTGAGGTTCGCACCTTTGAAGTTCACCATCTGGAAATGCCCTTCGACAACATGCGCGCGGGAGAGGTTCGCGCCCGTGAAATTCGTACGGGAGAGGGGCGGACTAGCGATGAGGTATGCGTCGCTGAGATCCGCCCCTGAGAAGTCGGCGTTGATGAGGTACTCACCTTGCAGGGTCACGCCGCGGAGGTCTGCGTTCGCGCAGTTCGGGAGGCACGCCGGTCTGCTCGCCGCCGGCGCCGCCGCCCTGAGTATGGCGGTCGTGGAGGTCGCCGTGGACGAGCTGGCCTCGGACGCGCTGCCTCCGCACCCAGCGAGGAGCACGATCGAGGTCGCCGCTGCGGCGGCGGTGGCGAGAATGGCAGTGGTGCGAAGGCGCATGGGAGTCCTTGTGTGGTCAGCCGGTCAGCAGCCGGTGTCGGTTATCGAGCCGTTGGGGCAGGTGGTGCTGTTCCAGGTCGCGCCGGTGAAGTCCGCGCCCCTGAGGTTCGCGCCCCTGAGGTCCGCGCCCCTGAGGTTCGCGCTGGTGAGCCGCGCGTCGGTGAGGTTCGCGTCGGTGAGTTTCGCGTCGGTGAGGTTCGCGCCGAGGAGGTTCGCGTCGAAGAGGTTCGCGGCGGAGAGGTTCGCGTAGGTGAGGTTCGCGAAGGGGAGGTTCGCTCTGGTGAGGATCGCGCCGGAGAGGTTCGCGCCGAAGAGGTTCGCGGCGGAGAGGTTCGCGCCGAAGAGGTTCGTGCCCCTGAGGACCGCGCCGGTGAGGTTCGCGACGGTGAAGACCGCGCCGGTGAGATCCGCGCCCCTGAGGTCTGCGCCGAGGAGGTTCGCGTCCTCGCAGTTCGGGTAGCACGCAGGCCGGTTCCCTCCCTGTGATGCCGCCCTGAGTATGGCGGTCGTGGAGGTCGCCGTGGACGAGCTGGCCTCGGACGCGCTGCCTCCGCACCCAGCGAGGAGCACGATCGAGGTCGCCGCTGCGGCGGCGGTGGCGAGGATGGCAGTGGTGCGAAGGCGCATGGGGAGTCCTTGGTGGGGGGGCGCTGCGCCCCAGACTACTGACTGCCCGGGGCAGGAAGGGCCTGCGGGGGTGCGTGCTTGCGTGGGCGCACCGTCAGCGTGCCCATGGCCTCGCTCTGCTCGAGGATCTTCCCGATCGCATCTGCCGCCCTGGCAACCGCGTTGAACGCCGTCGCCCGATCGCGCTCCGCGTGCACATCGCGAGATTTCCCGCCGACGGCCACTGCGCCCCCTCGTGGGGAGTGATTGCTCGGGAGGAAGGGCTACGCTCTGGGCGCTCGGGCCCCCAGGAGGAGCATCCCATGCGCCGTCGCCCCACCGCAATCCTCGTCACCGCCGCCCTTGGCGCTGCGGCGGTTTCGGGGGCGTTCCTCGCCGGATGCGGTGGCGACAGCAAGGACGTGGCGTCAACGGCGAGGGACGCCGCCCGGGCACCGACCCGACTGGCGTCCGCGAGCAAGCCGCAGATGCAGATCAAGGACTGCTTCCCGGACTGCCGGGGGGCCAACCTCACCGATGCCTACGCGCGCGCGAAGGACTTCTCGGGCGGAAACTTCACCGGTGCGACCCTCGAGCGGGCTCGGCTCGACCGGGTGAACTTCGCCGGCGCGAACTTCGGGGGCGCGGAGTTCCATGACATCTCCGTGACCAATTCGAACTTCACCGGTGCGTGGCTCCCGGCGTCATCGCCCACGCGGCTGCACATCCGCCATTGGGCCTGCAACACCGTGCGAGGCGCGGCAGACCTATCGGGGTCGCGGCGCCTGATGCGCGGATGGGATGAGTTCACCACGAGGCCGGAGGTGCGCTGCGACCCGACATCGGGCGAGGCGCCGCCCATCCGATGCCTTCCGAAATGCGCGGGCGCCGCTCTCAGGGGCGCAAGGATGGCCGGCGCCAATCTCGCCAGCGCGGACTTCTCGCGCGCCGACCTGTCGGGGGCGAACCTCACCGGCGCCTATCTCGTCGGTGCCAACCTCGAGGGCGCGAACCTCGAGGGCGCGAACCTGCTCAGGGCGGTGCTCAGCAACACGAACCTCACCGGTGCGATGTTCGCCAACACCACCTGTCCCAACGGCAGGGCGACCAACACCGGCTGCTGACCGGCTGACCGGCACGAGGACTCCCCATGCGCCTTCGCACCACCGCCATCCTCGCCTCCGCCGCCGCGACCACGTCGATCGTTCTCCTTGCCGGATGCGGAGGGAGCGCGTCAGATGCCACCACGTCCACGGCGACTTCCACGACCGACGCACCAATGGGGGCAGCAGTGGTGGGCGCCACCGGCCAGGGCTTCTCCGGCGATGACCTCTCCTGCGGGGACTTCCGTCTCGACGCCCCCGGCGAGGACTTCTCCGCCGACCCCTACTATCGCGCTCCCACCCGCGGTCTTCGCCGCGCTGACCTCAGCAACGCGAACTTCGCCGGCGCGAACTTCACCCAGGTGGATCTCGGTTCCGCGAACCTCACCTGCGCGAACCTCACCGGCGCGAACTTCACCCGCGCGTTCCTCCTCGGCGCGAACCTCACACGCGCGAATCTCACCGGCGCGAACTTCACCCGCGCGATCCTCCTCCGCGCGAACCTCACGCATGCGAACCTCACCGGCGCGAACTTCACTGGCACGTTCCTCGGCAGCGCGAACCTCACCGG
>CAZIQQ010000070.1:8357-9782 GCA_964541555.1 uncultured Bifidobacterium sp.
TCGGAGGCCGCGATGGCGGCGAGGATGGCGGTCACGATCGAGCCGACGCCCATGATGAGGGCGTCCCGCAGGTGCACGTCGCCGGTGCGGCGCTGCTGCCAGGTGCCGAGTATGGCCACCGGCACGATTGCCAGCAGCGACGTGGCCTCTGCCACCACCTGGGTGAGCCCCAGCACCAGCGCGAGGGCCGGTACGAAGATGATGCCGCCGCCCACCCCGGCCAGCGCCGCGATGAAGCCGCCGGCAACGCCCAGCGCAATCGCGATGATGGCGGCGGTCACGAGGGCGCCACCACCAGCAGCACGGCGGCGGCCACCAGCAGCACCGCCAGCGCCCGCGAGATCGCCACTGCCGAGATCCGGGCTCGCACCCGGACACCAATGGTCACTCCCAGCAGCGCGGGGATTCCCACCAATAGGGCGGCCAGCCAGTCGACGTTGCCCAGCACCCCATGAGTTCCAACGCCTACGAGCGCGATGACGGCGATGGCCGCCAGCGATGTTGCGGTGGCGGCCCGCGACCCGTATCCGCACAGCAGGATGAGCAGCGGCACCATCACCACCCCGCCACCCACCCCGAACAGCGCCGAGAACGCGCCCCCGGCCGCGCCGACCACCAGCAGCCGCCATGCGACGCCGCGCATGTTGCCGGGTGCCGTCACCAGGGGTTCAGGGGATGGCGAGAACGACCGCGGCGATAATCGCCCCCGCCGCGCAGATGACGGGAATCAGCACCGCCGCCACGATCCCGCTGAATGTGCCACCCGGCCCCGGTCTCATGGCGCGAGCCTAGCGGCGCACCCGCGCGTCAGCGCAGGACGATCTCGCCGTCGGCCGTGGCGATGCCGCAGGCGTGAATGCCCGGCCCGGTTCCCGGCTCGTACCGCACGGGCAGGCCGTGGTCGGGGCCCAGCCAGCCGTCGAGCACCGGTGCGAAGTCACCGACCTCCACGAACGTGTAGCCGGTGGGCGCGCACGTGTGGCCCGCGGCCTCGTACCGGGCCGCATTGACCCGGGCGCGCACCTCGGGGTCGCCGTTCAGCGTGAGGAAGAAGGGCAGGGGGTACTGGGGCATGCCGGCGCTGCGGAACACCAGCTCGTCGGCGTCGGATGTCCTGGCCTGCCCGGCGCGTATCGGCAGGCCACGCCGCTCGGCGGTGTCGTCCAGGTCCTTCACTCCCAGGCACCACCACAGCACGCGGTCGGTGCCCTGCAGGGTGGCGTCCAGCCAGGCGCCGTCGGCCTTTGAGGTGTCGCCTATCCCGAGGATCTCGAGGAAGCACTGGGGCCCCAGCGGCACGATGCGGTTCGTGGTGCCGCCCAGGTGCTCCGACCCGGGCACCGACCCCAGGCCGAACTCCTCGCGCAGGCGGTCGCACGCCGCGTCGGCGTCCACCACGCCGTAGATGACGTGGTCGATCCAGAA
>CAZIQQ010000071.1:0-9740 GCA_964541555.1 uncultured Bifidobacterium sp.
GGGCAGGCGCTCCTGATCGACTGGCTCCCGCCGGCCGACAGCGAGCAGGCCGAGCGCACGTTCACCCTGCTGTGGTTCCTCTTCTGGTCGAGCCTCATCTTCTTCGTCATCGTCACCGCCGTGCTGGTGTATGCGGTGTGGAAGTGGCGCGCGAAGGACGATGACCTCGAGGACGGCCCGCCGATCCACGGCAACACCACGCTCGAGGTGGTCTGGACGGTCATCCCGTCGATCTTCCTCATCGTGGTCGCCGTGTACGGCTACATCGTCCTCGACCGCAACGAGGCCCTGGCCGCCGACCGCCTGAATGTCGATGTGTACGCCCAGCAGTTCAACTGGACGTACGGCTACCCCGAGGCCGGCATCGAAACAGGCACGCTGGTGGTCCCCGAGGGCCGCCAGGTGCAGCTGAACCTGCGCGCCCGCGACGTGATCCACGACTTCTGGGTGCCGGAGTTCGGCATCAAGGGCGACGCCGTCCCGGGCATCACCCACAAGATCTGGATCACCCCCACCAAGCAGGGCACCTACCCCGTGGTGTGCGCCGAGCTCTGCGGAGTGGGCCACGGCGTCATGCGGTCGCAGGTCAAGGTCGTCTCGCCGCAGGAGTACTCGGCCTGGATCGCGCGCGCCACGGCCGGGGTGAAGGCTACGGCCGCCGCCTCTGCCGCCGCCGCCAAGCTGGAGACCGCGCCCGGTGACGCCGCTGCGGGCAAGGTGGTCTTCGAGGCCAAGTGCTCCGGGTGCCACGCCGAACTCGGCGCCAAGGCCGGCGTCGGGCCGAAGATCGTCGGCACCAAGCTGACCACCGACGAGATCCGCACGCAGATCAAGAACGGCAAGGGCGCAATGCCCGGCGGCCTCGCGACGGGAACCGACCTCGCGAACGTCGTCGCCTTCGTCGAGTCCATCAAGTAAGCCCAACCGAGACCGAGCGAACCAGACATGGCAACTCACGCACCCGCTCCCGCACATGCTCCCGGTGGTGGCCACGGCGGCCACGAGCACCACGAGGACCCGCGGCCCGTCTCGTACTGGTGGATCCGCGCGTTCTACGGCACCGTCGGCGCGGTCCTGTTCTCGTTCCTCCTGCTGTTCCTGCTTCGCGCCGCCTTCGGCTTCGAGCCCCTGTACGACGGCGCGGTGTACGGCGGCGTGGCCGGCCTGCTCGGTGGAATCGGTTTCCTCTGGGGCATGGGCTGCTTCGACTTCTGGCTGCACTGGTCGAAGGGCGGCGACATCTCGAAGGAGGACCACTCCTTCCACGGGGTCAGCAACTGGAAGCAGTACTTCCGGCTGAACACCGACCACAAGGTCATCGGCATCCAGTACCTGGCCATGACCCTGTTCTTCATGGTCTGCGGCGGCATCATGGCGCTGCTCATCCGCACCGAGCTCGCGGCTCCGGGCATGCAGTTCGCCGACGGGGAGACCTACAACGGTTTCCTCAGCATGCACGCCACGCTGATGATCTTCGTGTTCGCCGTCCCGGTGTTCGGCGGCATCGCCAACTACGTGCTGCCCATCATGCTGGGCGCCAAGGACATGGCGTTCCCGCGCCTGAACGCCCTGTCGTTCTGGTTCCTGCCGGTCGCCGGGTTCCTGTTCCTGGCCAGCGTGTTCACCGGCATGTTCGCGTCGGCCTGGACCGCCTACCCGCCGCTGGCCAGCCAGGGCACCATGGGCCAGACGCTGTTCGAGCTGGGCGTGCAGTTCGCGGGCGCGTCATCCATCGCGACCGCCATCAACTTCCTGGCCACCATCGTCACCATGCGCGCCCCCGGCATGACCATCTGGCGCATGCCGATCCTCGCGTGGGCAACCGGCGTCACCTCGGTGCTGGCCGTGTTCGCCACGCCGTTCATCGCCGGCTCGCAGTTCCTCACGATGTTCGACCGCATCATGGGCACGAACTTCTTCGTGCCCGACCAGGGCGGCGACATCATCATGTACCAGCACATCTTCTGGTTCTACTCGCACCCGGCCGTGTACATCATGCTGTTGCCGGGCTTCGGAATCATCAGCGAGGTCATCGCCACATTCGCCCGAAAGCCACTGTTCGGATACCGGGCGATGGCGTTCTCGATGGTGGCCATCGCGGTGCTGGGCTTCGGCGTGTGGGCGCACCACATGTTCGTGTCGGGCATGGCCGCCTGGCTGCGCGTGCCGATGATGGTCACCACCATCATCATCGCGGTGCCCACTGGCGTGAAGATGTGGTCGTGGCTCGCCACCCTGTGGCAGGGCAAGTTGCACTTGAAGACACCCATGCTCTGGGCCCTGGGATTCCTGTTCACCTTCCTCATCGGTGGCCTCTCGGGCGTGTTCAACGGCATCGTGCCGGCGGACATCCAGGTGTCGGACACCTACTTCGTCACCGCCCACCTGCACTACGTGCTGTACGGCGGCACCGTGTACACGGTCTTCGCGGGGCTCTACTACTGGTTCCCGAAGATGACCGGGAAGATGTACAACGAGCGCCTGGGCCAGTGGCACTTCTGGCTCACGTTCGTGGGCACGCAGATCACGTTCTTCCCCATGCACTGGCAGGGCCTGCAGGGCATGCCGCGCCGCGTGGCCGACTACGACCCTCGCTTCGCGACGGTCAACGCCATCGAGACCGTGGGCTCGTACATGCTCGGAATCGCCACGATCATCTTCTTCTACAACATGATCGTGTCGTGGAAGTCGGGTCCGAAGGCGCCATGGAACCCCTGGCGCGGCAAGACCCTCGAGTGGATGGTGTCGTCACCCCCGCCGCTCTTCAACTTCGACGCCACCCCGCAGGTCGTGGGCGGTCCGTACCAGTACGGAATCCCGGACGCGCGTCACGCCGTGGTGTTCGCACCCGAGGAGTTCGGCGGTGAGCTGAAGGAGGACACCCGCTACCCGGTTGTGGTGGTGGCCAACCAGACGCTCACATCCCAGACCCTGATCGACGAGATCAGGGCCCGCAATGCCGACGGGTTGTGGTCATTCGAGCTCGTGGTTCCGGTGGAGGATGGCGACCGCGCCGTCGCCCAGCGGCGCCTGTCGACGACCCTGGCGATCCTCGCCGAGTACGGGGTGTCGGCCACCGGGCGCGTCGCCGACGGCGACGTGGTCGAGGTGGCCGCGCAGGCCGCGAAGGCCGCCGACGCCCACGAGGTCATCGTGGCCACGCTGCCCCTGTCGGAGAGCGCCTGGATGCGCAGCGACTCCATCGACAAGATCCGCAAGGCAACCGGCGCGCCGATCAGCCACGTGCTGGTGCCGGCCAACGACGCCCGCGCCATCGCCGGGGCATCCGCCCTGCCGCTGGTGATGGTGGTCGCCACCGAGGCCATCGGCGCCGAGGCGCTCGCCACGCTGGTGCGCGCACGCGCAGACGCCGAGCCCGCACGGTTCACCGTGGTGGCCCCGCTCGACCTGCCGGACCCGCGCTGGGGCACCGAGGCCACCGAGCGCCGCCGCCAGGCGGGCGAGGGCATGACGGCCACCGTCAACGCCCTGGTCAACACCGGCGTGGCGGTAGAGGGTCAGGTCATGGACGACGCCCCGTCGGTGGCGCTGCCGCTGGCCATCGGCGCCTACAAGCCGTCACGCATCATCATCGCCGGCGTCAACGGCGAGGCCCGGGCGCTGGCCGAGGCGGCCGAGTCCGCGGCCGGCGACGTGCCCGTGGAGACCGTCAACATCGGCGCGGCGGCGGGGGCCTAGGGCATGGCGACGACGGCAGGACACGTGCCCAAGCAGAAGGGCCACATGAACGCGGCGCTCCTGGCGATGATCCTCTTCATCGGCTCCGAGCTCATGCTGTTCGCCTCGCTGTTCACGGCGTACTTCTTCATCCGGTACGGCGTGTCCAACGAGACCTGGCCGCCCCTGAAGCAGGACGGCGAGCCGTTCAAGCTGCCGGTGCTGCTCACCCTGGTAAACACCTCGATCCTCGTGGCATCGTCGTTCGTTCTGTGGTGGGGCGAGAAGCGCCTTGCGGCCGGCGACAACAAGGGCCTCATCCGCGCGCTGTGGGTGACGATCCTCATGGGCGGCACGTTCCTCATCGTGCAGCTGAACGAGTACGCGCACCTGGGCTTCACGCCCCAGGACCGCGCATTCAGCGGCGCCTTCTACACGCTCACCGGCTTCCACGGGGCACACGTGCTGGTGGGGCTCATCGTGCTGAGCCTGTGCCTCAAGCGCGCCTATCGCAACGATTTCTCTCACTCGTACAACACGCCGCTCACGGCGGGTTCGTACTACTGGCACTTCGTCGACATCGTCTGGGTGCTGCTGTTCATCCTCGTCTACGTCATCTAGGGATCCCGTTGCGCTCACGAATCCTGGCTTCGTCCGTCGCGCTCGCCCTCGTGGGTGGTGCACTCGCCCTGTCCGGCTGCGGTGGCGCCGAGAACACCCTCGCCACGGCCGACACCGACGCCGGCAAGGCCGCCTTCATCAAGTCGTGCGGTGGGTGCCACACCATGCAGGATGCCGACACCAAGGGCATCTCCGGCCCGAACCTCGACGACGCCTTCAGGTCGGCGCGCGAGTCGGGCTTCAAGGAGACCCAGTTCTACGGGGTCGTCAAGCGCTGGATCGAGATCGCACCGCAGCCCAACAAGCCGGGCTCGTACCCGGTGGCCATGCCGCAGAACCTGGTGACCGGCCAGGAGGCCGATGACGTCTCGGCCTACGTGGCGAAGTTCGCGGGCATCAAGCCCGACAGCCAGATCCGCGAGATCTCCCCGGCCGTGAAGGGCACGCCGCCTGCCCAGGGCAAGGGCCCCGCCACGCCCGCCGACGGGGGCGCAGAGAACCCCTGATGGCCGCGGACGGCGCGAACCTCGACGGCTCGCGCGTCCTCGTGACCGGTGCATCGCGCGGCTACGGGGCTGCCGTGGCTCGGGCCCTGGCCGCGCGCGGGGCGCGGCTGCTGGTGACCGCCACCGATACCGCGCACCTGGCGCGGGTGGTCGATGACTGCCGCACCGCCGGGTGCGAGTGCACGCCGCTGCACCTCGACCTCGCGCAGCCCGAGTCGATCGATCACCTGGCGGCGGCAGTGGCAGCCGAGGTGCCGCGGCTCGAGGGGGCGGTGCTGAATGCCGGCGTGCTCGGGCCCATCGGGCCGCTCGACCGCGCCGAGCCCGACGCCATCCGGCGGGCGATCGACGTGGACTTCACGGGCCAGGTGCGGCTGCTGCAGCGCATCTCGCCGCTGCTGGCCGATCGCGCCGGGGTGGTGCTGGTGACCTCCGGTGCCGCCGGGCGACCCGGCTACGGCGCCTACGCGCTGGGCAAGGCGGGCCTGGAGGCCCTCGGCCTGATGCTGCGCGACGAGTGGGCCGACCGGGGAATCCGGGTGGTGGCGGTGAACCCCGGGCCGGTGCGCACCGACATGAGGGCCCAGGCCCACCCGGCCGAGGATCCCGCCACGGTGCCCCCGCCCTCCGAGCGCGTGGCCCCGGTGCTGGCGGTGCTGGCCGGGGACGATCCCGGCCCCCGTGTGCAGGCGGCGGAATGGGGCCTGTCGTGACCGCGCCCGACCCGCGCATGGACCAGCCGATGCCGCGGCTGTCGCAGCCTGCCGGCTGGCGCGACATCCCCATCGCCGCCGTCGACGAGCCCCTGGTGCCGGTGGCCGAACTTGGCCCGCGCATCCTCGAGGACTCCCGCTACTTCGCGATGGGCCTGCCCGGGGCGCTGCCCGGATGCTGGGTGCGCGAGGGCCTGGGCGATCGCCTGGTGCGGGCCGCCGACTCGCTCCCCGACGGGATGGTGCTGCTGGTGTGGGACGGCTGGCGGTCCATCGACACGCAGTCGGCGCTGTTCGAGGCCTACGTCGAGGATCTCTCCCTGCAGTACCCCGAGCTCTCCCGCCCGGAGCTCGAGCAGGTGGCCCGGCCGTATGTGACGCCACCCGACCCGGGCCACCACGCCCCGCCGCCCCACCTCACCGGCGGCGCGGTCGACCTGACGCTGGCGACGGAAGATGGCGTGGAGCTCGACCTGGGCACGGGCTTCGACGCCTTCGTGCCCGAGGCCGGTGCCGCGGCGCTGGAGGACATCGACATGCCTGCCCGCGGCAATCGCCGCCTGCTCTTCCACGCCCTCACGGCCCAGGGGCTCAGCGCGTACGTGGAGGAGTGGTGGCACTTCGACTTCGGCAACCAGTTCTGGGCCGCCGTGACGGGCGGTTCACCGCGCTACGGACCCGCCGAGCGGCCCTCCGCGGCCTAGCATCGGGCCCGTGAGCAGCCACACTCCCGCAGCGCAGCCCGCGTCGGGCCTCGCCATGATCCCCGCGCTGCTCGGCATGGTGCGCTTCCAGCACACCGTCTTCGCCCTGCCGTTCGCCTTCGCCGGGGCCCTGATGGCCACCAACTCGGTGCCGCCGTGGTCCACCCTCGGGTGGATCCTGCTGGCGATGGTCGGCGCCCGGTCGCTGGCCATGGCCCTCAACCGCATCATCGACAGGCGGCTCGACGCCGCCAACCCGCGCACCGCCGGCCGGCACCTGCCGAGCGGCCGCCTCACCACCACCCAGGTGTGGGTGTTCGCCGGGGGCAGCCTGGCTGCCATGCTCGTGGCCGTCAGCCAGCTGCCCCGCATCACCTGGTGGCTGTGGCCGGTTCCCGTGGCGCTGTTCGTGCTCTACCCGTACACCAAGCGCTTCACGTGGGCGTGCCACCTGGTGCTGGGGCTTTCCATCGGCATCGCGCCCATCGGCGGGTGGATCGCCGTCACGGGCGAATTCGCCGTGGCACCCGTGCTGCTGTGGGCCGGCGTGGCGGCGTGGATCGCCGGCTTCGACATCATCTACGCGCTGCTCGACGTCGATCACGACCGCGGCGCCGGGGTGCGGTCGGTGCCTGTGCGCTTCGGCGAGGCCGGCGCCCTTCGCATTGCGGCCGGGCTGCACGTGGCCGCCATCGCCCTGCTCGCGGCCGCCGGCGTCGCGGCGTCGGTGAGATGGCCCTACTACGTGGGCGTGGGCACCTGCGCGGTCATCCTGCTGTGGGAGCACCTCACCGTGCGCCCCGGTGATGACGCGCGCATCCAGGCCGCATTCGGCACCGCCAACGGCGTGATGTCGCTGGTGTTCCTGGCGGGCGTGATCGCCGAGGTGGCCGTCGCCTGAGCCCATGGTCACCGCGCGCGGGCTGGTGCACGCGTACGGGGAGCGTCGCGCCGTGGACGGCGTGGACCTCGACCTCGTCCCGGGCGAGCGCGTCGCGCTGGCCGGCGCCAACGGGGCAGGCAAGAGCACCCTGCTGCGCATGCTGGCCACGCTGATCCGCCCGAAGTCCGGCGATCTGGTGGTGCTGGGCCACGAGGTTCCCGACCATGCCCGCGCCGCGCGCACGGGAATCGGCTACCTGGCCCACGACCCGCTGGTGTACCTCGACCTCACGGCGCGCCAGAACCTCGAGCTCTACGGCGACCTGTACGGGGTGGATGGCCTCGACGAGCGCATCCTCGACCTGCTCGACCAGGTCGACCTGCTGGCCCGCGCCGAGGACACCGTTCGCACCTTCAGCCGCGGCATGGCGCAGCGCCTGGCGCTGGCGCGCATGCTGCTGCACCGCCCGCGCCTGCTGTTGCTGGACGAGCCGCACGCCAGCCTCGACGCCCGGGGCGGGGCGCTGCTGGACGACCAGCTCGAGGCGGCGAGGCACGACGGCCGCGCCGCGGTCATCGTCACCCATGAGGTGGAACGGGTGGCGCGGGTGTCCGATCGCATCGTGGTGCTGCGCGGTGGACGCGTGGTGCTGGACCAGCGCACCGACGGGCTCGACCCCCCGGCCGTGCGTCGCCTGTACGAGGAGGCCATCGCGTGAGGCGCCGCCAGCTGACCGCACTGGTGCGCAAGGACCTCCGGCTCGAGCTGCGCACGCGCGAGACCATCGTGGCGATGGTGCTGTTCGCCATCGTCATGCTGGCCATCCTGCAGTTCGGCTTCGGCACCCGCGATGACGACCTCACGCGCTTCACCGGCGGACTCATGTGGGTGACCCTGGCGTTCACGGCGGTGCTGGGCGTGGGTCGTTCGTACGTGGCCGAGCGCGAGCAGCGGGTGCTCGACGGCCTGCTGGTGTCGCCGGTGCCCCGCGTGGTGCTGCTGGGCGCGAAGGCCATCGCCATCTTCCTGTACATGACGGCCGTCGAGATCATCGTCATCCCGCTGGTGGGGATCTTCTTCGTGAAGGGCCCGTACTGGGACTCCATCGGGTGGATCGCCATCGCCGCGCTGCTGGCGAACCTGTGCATCGCCCTGTCGGGAACGCTGTTCTCCGGCCTCGCCCTGTTCACCCGGGCGCGCGACCTGATCCTGCCCGTGCTGTTCCTGCCGGCGCTCGTTCCCGTGGTCATCGCGGGTGCCGGCGCCACCCATGCCGTGGTGGGAGGGGCACATGACATGAGCGAATGGCGTGGGTACTGCCTATTCCTCGCCGCATACGCGATACTTTTCGCCCTTGTCTCCATCGCGACCTATGACGCCGTCTTCGATGACTGACAGCCCTGCCCGCATACCGGGCGAGCGCGCCGCGATGATCTGGGGCGTCCTCGCGACGATCCTTGTGGTGGTGGCCACCATCGGGGTCTTCCTGGTGGCCCCCGAGGATGCCGACCAGGGCGTGATCCAGCGCATCTTCTACTTCCACGTGGCGATCGCCATCACGTCGCTCGTGGCCTTCGCGGTGTCGTGCGTGGCGGGCATCCTCTACCTGCGCACGCGCAACGACCGCTGGGACGACGTGGGCGAGGCCAGCATCCGAATCGGCCTGCTCATGTCGGTGCTGGTGGTCATCACCGGCTCCATATGGGCAAAGGCATCGTGGGGCACGTGGTGGGTGTGGAGCGATCCGCGCCTCGTGACCTACCTCATCGTGGTGCTCATCTACGCCGCGTACTTCGTGCTGAGGTCGTCTGCCGAGGATGACCGGAAGATGCGCTACTCGGCCATCTACGCCATCGCCGGGTTCGCGTCGGTGCCCCTCTCGTTCTACTCGGTGCGCGTGGCGGAGTCGTTCGTGCACCCCGTGGTGTTCACCGGCAGCGGCGCCAACATGCCCGACTCCATGCTGATCTGGTTCGTGGTCTCGCAGGCCGCCATGCTGGCCCTGTTCATCGCACTCCTCGAGCTCGACCTCGTGGGGCGCCGCTCCGAGCGCGCGTTGCGCCGGCTCGCACTTCGACTGGAGAACGCATGAGTGGTGGCGCGCAGTACGTGGTGGCGGCATACGCGGTGATCTGGTTCCTGCTGCTGGCCTACGTGGTGGTGCTGGGCGCACGGTCGGCGCGCGTGGGCCGTCAGGTTGAGGCCATCAGCCGCATGCTCGACCGCCGCGAGCAGAAGGACGCCCAGCCCGACCCCGCCGAGGACCGCACCTGATGGGCCGCGACCTCTTCCCGGTGTTCCTCGACCTTGCCGACCGGCTCGTGGTGGTGGTGGGCGGCGGGGCGGTGGCCACCGAGCGCGTGGCGAAGCTGGCGGCCCACGGCGCCCGGGTGCGCCTGGTGAGCCCCGAGGCCTCCGCGCCGCTGGCCGCGATGGTGGCCGACGGCACGGTGGCCCAGCACCACGCGCGCCGGTACGAGACCGGCGACCTCGAGGGCGCCGTGCTGGTGATCGCGGCCACCGACGACGCCGTGGTGAACCGCCGCGTGCGCGACGACGCCCTGGTCGCGGGCGCCCAGGTGAACGTGGCCGACGACCCCGCGGGATCCACCGCGGTCATCCCCGCGCTCATGCG
>CAZIQQ010000072.1:0-3817 GCA_964541555.1 uncultured Bifidobacterium sp.
ACATCGCGGGTAACGCCGGGCCTGTCGCCCTGGCAACCGGGACGACGTCCACCGTGGGTCCGCCCACGGCGTCGAGCGCGTCGTGCAGCGGTATCGCCTGCGGCGCCCCGCAGGTATCCGGCACCTATGTCACAGGGAACGCGCTGTCCGCGCAGGCCGGCACGTGGGTGGCCACTCCGTCCGTGTCGTCGTACACCTACCAGTGGCAGCACTCGGGCGATGGCGTCAGCTGGACCAACCTCTCGGGCGCGACGGGTTCGTCCTACCCGGTGACCGCCGCCGACATGACCCGGCGGCTGCGCGCCGTCGTGACCGCCCGCAACTCCGTGGGGTCGACCGTCGAGTACTCACGCCCGGTGCTGCCGGTGGCGTTCGCCCCGACGGGTGGCCCCGAGACCTGGACCGTGCCAGCGGGCGTGACCCAGGTCGGCTTCATGCTGGCGGGCGCGGCCGGTGGCGCCGCGACCTCGCACACCGGGGGCAGCGGTGGCCGCGTGAACGGCGTGCTCGGCGTGACCCCGGGATCGGCCGTGGAGGTTCGCGTCGGGCGCATCGGTGGCACCGGAACAGTGGCCGGCACCACCGCCACGACGGGCGGGTTCAACGGCGGCGGAGATGGGGGATACAACCCCTCGAACTCCTCGCGCCGGGCCGGCGCCGGCGGTGGAGCGACAGATCTGCGCACGGGAGGTTCTGCCCTTGCGAACCGCGTGGTGGTTGCAGGTGGCGGTGGTGGAGCCGGCTCGTCCAGCGGTAACGGGGGCAATGGAGGCGGCACGACCGGCAGCGCGGGTGCGCTCGTCTCCACGGGCCGGGCCGGCCAGGGCGGCACGCAGTCGGCAGGTGGTACGGCGGGAATCACCCCCGGGGGATCGACGAATGGGTCGTCGGGCCAGGGCGGCATCGGCGGGTGGGGAAGCATCTACGGCGGTGGTGGCGGTGGCGGCGGCTGGTTCGGCGGCGGCGGCGGCGATGCCAGCAGCACCGGGGGATACGCCGGTGGCGGCGGCGGCGGATCGTCGTACCCTGCGACTGCGTCGGGCGCGGTGACGTCGATCTCCCACTCCGCAGGGGCCAACACGGGGGAGGGATACGCCAACCTCTGGTACGCGTTCCCGGCGGGCATCGCGTCGTTTGCACCGTCGCAGGCCGCCACCAACGGAACATCCGCCACCTTCGTGCTCAGCTTCACGAACGTGCCGGGTGGCCTCGCCGCAGGGGACTTCTCGGTGACGGGGTCGGCACCGGGATGGGTAGTGCAGTCGCTCACGGGAACCGGCACCGGGCCCTACACCGTCACCGTCGGCGGGACCTCCGCCGGTACGGGCCGCGTGGGCCTGCAGCTGCGGCAGGGAACCATGACCATCGTGGGGTCGACCTTCCCCGTGGCCTCCCTCGCGGCATCCCCGGCCATGGTCGTGGAGCGGCGCGCCCCCCGCGTGACCTCGTTCACGCGGACGTCCGCGACGACCTCGACCGTCACGTATTCCCTCGCGTTCGATGAGCCCGTCACGGGGCTTGCGGCATCCGACATCACCAATGCCGGTACCAGCACCGGCTGGACGGTGCAGTCGGTGTCGCCGTCCACCGGGGCGGGCGCGGGGCCCTATACGGTCGTGATGAGCGCGTCGAGCGCTTCCGTGGGAACGCTGGTGCCCCGCCTCGCTGCGGCGGGCGTGACCGACGTCGCCGGCAACACGGGCCCGGCAGCCGCTGCAACCGGTGAGGTGTCGGGTATCGCGGGACCGCGGGCCACGGCCCGGCCCGTGCTGAGCGGCCGCCACAGCGCAGGATCGGTGATGTCGTCGACGCCGGGCACCTGGGGTGGGGTACTGGCCGCCGGGTCGCCCGCGTATCAGTGGCAGGTGGCATCGGATGGCGCGTCGTGGGCATCGGCCACCGGGTCGGGCGCCACCACGGCCAGCTACACGGTGGCTGCTGCCGATGCCGGTCGACGCCTGCGCGTGCGGGTGACGGTCGCCAATGCCGCGGGCACCACGGTCGCCTATTCGCGCCCAGTGGTGTCCCGGGTCTTTGCATCCACAGGGGCCCTGCAGTCGATGGCCGTGCCCTCGGTCGTGTCGTCCGTCGGGTTCGACCTCGCCGGCGGCGCAGGTGGAGCGGCGCCGTCGCATGCGGGCGGGCTGGGCGGCAGGGTGCATGGCGATCTCTCGGTCGCGCCGGGGTCGACACTGTCCGTGATGGTCGGAGGCGTGGGGACCGCCGGCACGGGCACCGGATCGGTGGCCCCTGCCGGTGGGGCCGGGGGCGGTGGCGACGGCGGCTACGTCAGCGGCAACACGACCCAGCGTGGTGGCGGTGGTGGTGGTGGCACCGACATCCGGGTTGGCGGTACCGGGCTCGCCGATCGCGCCGTGGTGGCGGGCGGGGGCGGTGGTGCAGGTGGGTCGAGCGGTGCGGGTGGCGCCGGCGGCGGCACGACCGGCGGCACCGGGGGCCTTCTCGGAACAGGGCGTCCGGGCGCTGGCGGTGGCCAGGCATCGGGTGGCGCCGCCGGCACGGGCGGCATTGGCGGCGCCACGGCTGGAGCAGCGGGTCAGGGCGGCGCCGGCGGCGCGACGACGGCCTTCGGCGGTGGTGGGGGAGGCGGCGGCTGGTTCGGCGGCGGCGGCGGCGACGCATCGGAGGCCGCCGGAAACAGCGCGGGCGGCGGCGGCGGATCCTCATACCCGGCTGCTGCGTCCGGCGATGTGATCGCCATCACCCATGTGGCCGGCACCCAGTCCGCGTCCGGATACGCGCGACTCTGGTTCACCGACCCGACCGGGATCACGGCGTTCTCCCCGGTATCGGCGTCACCCACGCGATCCACGCCGGTGTCGTTCACCATGACCTTCAGCCATGAGCCAAGCGGCCTCATCGCCGGCGACTTCCAGCTCGGTGGAACGGCAGCGGGCTGGACCGTGAGCGCGGTGAGCGGATCGGGCACTGGTCCGTACACGATCACCGTCTCGCCCGGGACCGGGGCCACCGATGGCACGATCGACCTCGATCTCGCCGCGGCATCGGTGACGGTTGACGGGGCGTCCCACCCCGAGGTGGCCGAGAGCGCGAGCGGCACCGTGGTGGTGGACCGCACACCGCCGGTGGCCACCTGGACGTCGCCCGAGAGCCCGTCCAACGCCGCATCCCTGACCTACACGCTGTCCTTCTCCGAGCCCGTCAGCGGCCTGGCTGCGGCTGACTTCGAGAACGCGGGCTCGGCGACGGGTTGCGTCTTCTCGCCCGCGGCAGCCAGTGGAACCAGCATCGAGGTCACCGTCACCGGATGCGGCGAGGGCACGGTCGTGGCCCGCCTCGCGGCGAACTCGGTGTCCGACGCAGCGGGCAACAGTGGGCCCCAGGCCGCGTTGGACGCAGAGGGCGTCACCATCGACCGGGCACGACCGGGTGTGTCCGCCTTCACGGCTTCCACGCCCACGCGCGCCAGCACCATCACCTACACGCTCTCGTTCGACGAGCCCGTCCTCGGCCTCGAGACGTCGGACATCTCGATCGGTGGCACGTCCACCGGCTGGAGCGTGGCCAGCGTGTCGTCATCGGCCGGCAGCACGTTCACGGTCCTGCTCTCGCGGTCATCCGGTGACGACGGCACGGTCATTCCCACGCTCACCGCGGATTCCATCAGCGATGCCGCGGGCAACAGCGGACCCCCGTCAGCCTCCACGGGCACGGCGGTGACCGTGGACCGGACCCCGCCCGCGGTGACCGCATTCACGGCCCCGGCCCTGGTGCACGCCACCACCATCACGTACCAGCTCACGTTCTCCGAGCCGGTGACCGGGCTCTCGGCGGC
>CAZIQQ010000072.1:3917-9604 GCA_964541555.1 uncultured Bifidobacterium sp.
GTGCGCGCCTCCGCGGTATCCGACGCCGCGGGCAACCGCGGGCCTCCGGTCGCCGAGCCGGCGGGCGCGCTCGTGTACGACGGCCGCCGCCCCACGGTGTCGTCGTTCACCGTCGACGGCGGGGCATCGACCAACCAGGCCGCCGTGCGGTACCTGATCACCTTCTCCGAGCCCGTGATCGGGTTCGTCGACACCGACCTGACCGTGGGCGGCACGTCCACCGGTTGGTCGGTGACCGGCGTCGAGGAGATCTCACCCAGCAGCTACGCGGTGACCCTCGCGGGCGTGACCCCGCCGGACGGCACCGTCACGCTGTCGCTCGCGGTGGACTCCGTGCTCGACGGCGTGGGCAACTTCGGCCCGGCATCGGTGGCCACCGCACCGACCGTCACGTACGACACGGTGGCCCCCAGCGGCACGCCGGTCATCGGGTCGGCGCCGGCGGCGAGCACGAACGTGGCGCGCCCGACCGTGACCCTGTCCGGGGCTGCTGCTGGCGAGACGTACGTGTGCAGCCTCGACGGCAGCGCCTACGCGGCGTGTTCGAGCCCCCACCAGACTCCGTCGCTGGCGGAGGGGCCGCACTCGCTTGCGGTGCGCCTGCGCGACGCCGCGGGCAACACCGGCACGGGAACGGCCACCGCCACATGGGATCTCGACCTCACCCCGCCGTCTGCGCTGCTGGTGTCGGGCCCGGCATCGCCGTCGTCGTCGGCCAGTGGCACGGCGACATTCACCACCGAGAGCGGGGGCACGGCACGATGCCGCGTCGACAGCGGCCCGTGGACCGCGTGCACCAGTCCGTTCACCACGGGGGCACTGACTGAGGGATCCCACCAGATCTCCGTCGAGCCGGTGGACGCCGCGGGCAATGCCGGCACGCCCACCACGGTCACATGGACCATCGACCTCACCCCGCCGGTCGGCACGCCGTCGATCACGGGCGGCCCGGGCACCGCCACCAACGCGACCACCGCCACCTTCGTGGTCGGCACCATGTCCGGGCTCATCACCCAGTGCAGCCTCGACGGGGGCGCGTTCACCGACTGCGCATCGCCGGTGTCGTTCAGCGGCCTCGCCGAGGGCCCGCATTCGCTTGCCGTGCGGTACCGCGACCCGGCCGGCAACGCGGCGGCCACGCAGGCAGCATCCGCATGGCAGGTCGACCTCACCCCGCCGGCCGACCCCGTCATCGCCTCGGGTCCGAGCGGCACCGATGCCAACCGTGCGCCGACCTTCACCTTCACGGGTGCCGCCGCCGGTGAGGGGTACGAGTGCCGGGTGGACGGCGGCGCGTGGCGCGCGTGCACGTCGCCCGATCGCCTGGCCTCGCTGGCAGAGGGCGCCCACCTGTTCGAGGTGCAGGTGCGCGACGCCGCCGGCAACGCCAGCGTGAATCCCGCCGCCCGCTCATGGACCGTTGACACAGTGCCCCCGTCCAGCGCACCCGTGATCTCGCGCACACCCGCCGGCGACCCGACATCGGCCACCGCGGCGTCGGTGACCCTTGGCGGCGCAGCGGTGGGCGAGACCTACGAGTGCTCGTGGGACGGTTCCCCATGGGCCGCGTGCACGAGCCCATCCGCGCAGTCGGGCCTGGCTGATGGCGGCCACTCGTTCCGCACCCGACTGGTGGATGCCGCGGGCAACTCGGGCGACGTGGCATCCACGGCGTGGACCGTCGACACCACGCCCCCCTCCGCCGCGCCCGTGCTCGGAGGCACCCCGACGGGCTCGTCGGCCAGCGCCTCCGCGACGATCACCATCGCGGTGCAGGATGGCAACGCGGTCGAGTGCTCGCTCGACGGGGCGGCGTTCTCGGCCTGCACATCACCACATGCCATCAGCGGTCTCGCCGACGGCCCGCATCGGTTCGCGGCCCGCCAGGTGGACGCCGCCGGCAACACCGGGCCCGCGGCCAGCGCCGTGTGGCGCGTGGACACCGCGCCGCCGCCCCCGCCCGCGCCCGGCAGCGGCCCCACCGACAGCCGCGAGCGCGTCGCGGTGTTCACGTTCACGGGCGAGGCCGATGCCACCTTCCGCTGCAGGGTCACCCGCACGGCGCCGACCGCCGGCACCGAGGTCGACTGGACCACCTGCTCGAGCCCGTGGTCCACGCCCACGCTCGCCGATGGCTCGTACCGCATGGAGATCACGCAGGTGGATGCCGCCGGCAACGCCGGCACGCCCACCGCATTCGACTGGACCGTGCGGGCGACGGCCCCCGACCAGGTGATGGTGGGCGGTATCCCGGCGAGCCCGACGTCCCAGACCAGCGCGTCGCTCACCTGGACGGGCACGGTCGGCGCGACGATCCGCTGCACCGTGGACGGCGGCCCGCTTCAGTCGCCCTGCCCCGACCCGCTGGCGCTGTCGGGCCTTGCCGAGGGCGATCACGAGGTGGTGGTCGACCAGGTGGACTCCGGCCTCGCGAGCGCCGCGACCACCGTGCGCTGGACCGTCGACACCACGCCGCCCGCATCGGCTCCGGGAATCTCCACGCGCCCGGCCACGCCCACTGCGGACACCTCGGCCACCGTCGGTTTCAGCACGGTGCCGGGTACCACCACCGAGTGCTCCCTCGACGGCGCGTCGTACGCCGCATGCACGAGCCCGCGGTCGCTTACCGGACTCGCCGAGGGCCCGCACACCCTGCGCATCCGCAGCATCGATCAGGCGGGCAACGCGGGCGCGCCGGCGGTGGTGGAGTGGGTGGTCGACACCACCCCGCCCACGGCCGACGCCGTCATCGGCGCCCGTCCGGCGGCCGTGACGGGCCAGACCACAGCCGAGCTCACCTTCACCGCCGGTCCCGACGGGGTGGCCACACGCTGCTCGGTGGATGGTGGTGCGTTTGCCGACTGCGCGAGCCCGCTGGTGCTCACCAGCCTGGCCGAGGGCCCCCATTCGCTCGCCGTGCGCGCGGTGGATGCCGCGGGCAACGTGCGCACGCAGGCGGCCACCTACTCATGGCTGGTCGACTTGGGCGCGCCCACGGCCCCGCCGGTCATCGCCACCGGCCCCGCGTCGGACAGCGCTGATTCCCAGCCCACCTTCACCTTCACCGGCGCGGGCGCAGGCGAGTCGTACGAGTGCCGTCTCGACGCCGGGGCCTGGGCGGCGTGCCCCTCCACGTACACCCCGCTCGCCCTGGCCGACGGCCCGCACGAGCTGCGGGTGCGCCTCGTCGACGCCGCAGGCAACACCGGCCCCGCCGCAACACGCGCGTGGACGCTCGACACCGTGGCACCGGGTGCGACCAGCCTCGCGTCGCAGCCCTCCGACCCATCGGCGTCGGCATCGGGGTCCGTGGCGTTCACCGGCGCCGGCGCCGGGGAGTCCGCGCAGTGCTCGCTCGATTCCGCGGCCTGGTCGTCGTGCACGAGTCCGGTCGCCCTCTCGGCCCTGGCCGACGGCCCGCACGAGCTGCGGGTGCGCCTGATCGACGCGGCCGGCAACACCGGGCCCGTGGCCACCGCCACGTGGACCGTCGATACCACGCCCCCCGCGGGCACGGTGACCATGTCGGCCCAGCCGCCCGCGGCATCGGCCAGCACCTCGGCCTCGGCGTCGTTCACCGGCGCAGCCGCCGGCGAGACCTATGCCTGCAGCCTCGACAGCGCGCCCTACGGACCCTGCACCTCGCCGTGGTCCACATCGGGTCTCACGGAGGGCACGCATCAACTGCGGGTTCGCCTCGTGGACGCTGCCGGCAACGCCGGATCAGCCACGACCGTGGCGTGGACCGTCGACCTCACCGCGCCCGGCGCCCCGTCCATCACATCCGGTCCGTCCGGCGTGGTCACCACCGACTCGGCGTCAATCGCGTTCACGGTGGGAGCGGGGGAGACCGCCCAGTGCCGCCTGGATTCCGGTGGATGGACCTCGTGCACCAGCCCGCACGCGCTGAGCGGGCTGGCCGATGGTGCGCACACCGTGGCCGTTCGCGCACTCGATGCCGCGGGCAACGCCGGGGCATCCGACACGCGCAGCTGGACCGTGGACACCACGCCGCCCCCGGCGCCGGTCTTCACGCAGGGCCCTGCTGCGCTGTCTGCCGACAGCAGCGTGCGGCTGGCCTTCACCAGCAGCGATGCGGGTGCAACGTTCCGGTGCCGCCTGGACGCCGGCCCATGGACGTCCTGCGGGTCACCGCGCGACGTGTCGGGCCTGGCAGACGGCCCGCACTCATTCGACGTGCGCGCCCGCGATGTCGCGGGCAACGATGGCCCAACCGCCACCCGCACCTGGACCGTCGACTCCACGGGCCCGTCCAGCGCCCCGGTGATCGGGCAGATACCGGTGAGCCCCACCCGCGCCACGGGCGCCTCGCTCACCATCACGGCCGCCGAGCCGGGCGTGACCTTCGAGTGCGCGGTGGACGGCGCCGCCTGGGCCGCATGCACGTCACCGGTTGCCCTCACGGGCCTCGCCGATGGCGGGCACGTGGTGCGCGCGCGCCAGGTGGACGCCCTGGGCAACCCCGGGCCGGTGGCCAGCGCATCGTGGACCGTCGACACCGTGGGGCCGCTCACCGCGCCCACGGTGACGGGCGTGCCCTCGGGCGTGACCAGTGCCACGTCGTTCACCGCCACCATCAGCGGCGAGGCCGGCGCCACGTTCGAGTGCAGCACCGACGGCGGCGGCTCGTGGAGCACCTGCGCCAGCGGATACGCGCGCACGGGGCTGGCCGACGGCGCGTACCGCCTCTGGGTGCGCCAGGCCGATGCGGCCGGAAACCCCGGACCCGCGTTCCAGGCCCTGTTCACGGTGGATGCCGTGCCGCCCGCGACGCCGCCCGGGGTGGGCGCCGTGCCGCCGGCCACCGCCAACCCGATCACCGTGTTCACGTTCACCGGTGACGGCGACACCACGTTCCAGTGCCGTCTCGATGGCGGGGTGTGGGCGGCATGCACCAGCCCGTACACCACCCCGGCGCTGGCGGAGGGCCTGCACCAGTTCGAGACGCGCCAGGTGGATGCCGCCGGCAGCACCGGGCCCATAGAGTCGACCACGTGGGCCGTGGATACCACGGCGCCCGGTGAGGTGCAGGTGGCGGGCATTCCGGCCAGCCCCACCGCATCGCGGTCGGCCGCCTTCACGTTCACGGTCGAATTCGGCGCGACGCTCGCCTGCCTCGTCGATGGCTCCACCGACCCCGAGACATGCACGGCGTCGCCGCCCGACCCGCTGCCTGCGGAGGGCGAGCCGATCCCCTACGCGATGGCGCTGACCGACCTCGCTGATGGCAACCACCAGGTGACCGTGTGGCAGGTGGACGCCGCGGGCAACCGGTCTGCGCCCACCACCGTCCGCTGGACCGTCGACACCACGCCCCCGGCGCTCGCCCCCGCCATCACCGAGGTGCCCGCCCGCGTCACGTCGAGCCGTTCGGCCACGTTCCGATTCGCCGGAGAGCCGGGGACGACCACCCAGTGCTCGTTGGACTCCGCCGCGTTCGCCGCCTGCACCTCGCCGCTCTCGGTGGGCGACCTGCCGGATGGCGACCACCAGATGCGCGTGCGGGCTGTTGACCCGAGCGGCAACGCCGGCCCGGCGTCGTCGCCCGTCGCCTGGACCGTCGACACCGCACCGCCCGCCGCCGCTGCGGTCATCACGTCGTCCCCCGGCGCCGCCAGCTCGTCGTCGGTGGCCACCTTCGCGTTCACCGCGGGCCCGGATGGCGC
>CAZIQQ010000073.1:0-9349 GCA_964541555.1 uncultured Bifidobacterium sp.
CGAGGTCGACTCGATCCTCATCGACGAGGCTCGCACGCCGCTCATCATCTCGGGCGTGCCCGAGGCCGCGGCCGACACCTACTACCGCTTCGCGCGCATCGTGCCCACCCTGAAGAAGGGCGACGACTACGAGGTGGACGAGAAGCACCGCACCGTCGCGCCGCTCGAGACCGGGGTCGAGAAGGTGGAGCGGGCGCTGGGCATCGACCACCTGTACCTCGACGTGCACGGCCAGTTGGTGAACCACTTCATCCAGGCGCTGAAGGCCGAGTCGCTCTTCCGCAAGGACAAGGAGTACATCGTCCGCGACGGCGAGGTGCTGATCGTCGACGAGTTCACGGGGCGCGTGCTCGAGGGCCGGCGGTACTCCGAGGGCCTGCACCAGGCCATCGAGGCCAAGGAGGGCCTGAAGATCCGCGAGGAGAACCAGACCCTCGCCACCATCACCCTCCAGAACTACTTCCGCATGTACGAGAAGCTCTCGGGCATGACCGGAACGGCCTCCACCGAGGCCAACGAGTTCAACAAGATCTACGAGACCGACGTGGTCACGGTGCCCACGCACCGCCCGATGGTGCGCGACGACCAGAACGACCTGATCTTCAAGACCAAGGACGCCAAGTTCAACGCGGTGGTCGAGGACATCAAGGACGCCCACGACCGCGGGCAGCCGGTGCTGGTGGGCACCATCAGCGTCGAGGTGTCGGAGATGCTGTCCGGCCTGCTCGAGCGCCGCGGCGTGCCGCACACCGTGCTGAACGCCAAGCAGCACGACAAGGAGGCCGAGATCATCGCCCGCGCAGGGGAACGCGGATCGGTGACCATCGCCACCAACATGGCCGGTCGAGGCGTTGACATCAAGCTGGGCGACGGCGTGGCCGACCTCGGCGGGCTGTTCGTCATCGGCACCGAGCGGCACGAGAGCCGGCGCATCGACAACCAGCTGCGTGGCCGGTCCGGACGCCAGGGCGACCCGGGCCTGACCAAGTTCTTCCTGTCGGCCGAGGACGACCTCATCCGCATCTTCTCGGGCGACCGCATGTACAAGATCCTCGACCGCCTGGGGCCGGGCGACGACCTGCCGCTCGACTCGAGGATGCTCACCAAGACGGTCGAGGGCGCGCAGAAGAAGGTGGAGGAATACAACTTCAACATCCGCAAGCGGGTGCTGGAGTACGACGACGTGCTGAACAAGCAGCGCGAGGTCATCTACGCCGAGCGCCGCCAGGTGCTGGAGGGCGCCGACCTCTCGGAGCAGGCGCGCGACTGGATCGTCGAGGTGCTGGTGGAGACCGTCGACCGCTACGAGGAGCCCGAGGCCGCCGTGGCCGACTGGGACCTCGACGGCATGTTCGCCGAGATCGGCCAGCTGTACCCCATGACCTTCTCGGCGGCCGACGTCCGGCACGACGGCCTCACGCGCGAGGAGCTCCTCGACCGCCTCGAGGACGACGCCATGGAGCAGTACGACCGGCGCGAGCAGGAACTGGGCGCCGAGCTGGTGCGCGATCTCGAGCGCTGGGTGCTGCTGCAGCTGATCGACGTCGACTGGCGCGAGCACCTGCTGAACATGGACTACCTGCGCGAGGGCATCCACCTGCGCGCGCTGGGCCAGAAGGACCCGCTCTCCGAGTACCGCCTCGAGGGCCACAAGATGTTCGACGAGATGATGGAGAACGTCACCCGCGAGTTCGTGCGCTACATGTACCACGTCGAACTCGAGGCCCCGCCCGAGCCCGTGGAGGCCGCGCCCGTGGACGGCGTCACCTATACATCGCAGGACGACCCGGTGCAGGGCTTCGCCGGGTTTACGGAGGGTCTGGTGGAGGCTCCCGACGAGATCGCCTTCGAGGCCACCGAGCCCGCGCACTACGCGGAGGATGCCGCCACCGAGGCGCCCCTCCCCGGCGTGGTCGAGACCGTGGTGATCGATGACGAGGACCGCATCGGGCGCAACGACCCATGCCCGTGCGGCTCGGGCAAGAAGTACAAGAAGTGCTGCGGCGCAGCCTGACGCCGGCCACCCGATGACCGATCCCGATCAACTGGCCCAGCAGGCGGCGCGCCTCGGCGAGCGCGTGGAACTGCTTGGGGAGTACCTCGACCCCGACGCCATCACGGCCCGGGTCGCCGACCTCGAGCAGCAGATGGGCGCCGCAGACTTCTGGGACGACCAGGAGCGCGCCGCGAAGGTGTCGGCCGAGCACGCCCGCCAGAGCGGGCGCCTCGACGAGTACCGGGCGCTGTCGGGTGACGTGGCCGACCTCGCCGAACTGGCGGCCATGGCCCGCGAGGAGGAGCGCGCGGGCTCGCTGACCGAGGAGTTCACGCAGGAGATCGTCGACGGCCTCACCCGCGCAGAGGACCGCCTGTTCGTGCTGGAGGAGTCGCGTCTGTTCGGGGGCGACCACGACGCCGGCGACGCCGTGGTCACCATCCAGTCGGGCGAGGGCGGTACCGACGCCCAGGACTGGGCCGAGATGCTGCTGCGCATGTACCTGCGCTGGTCCGAGGACCGGGGCTTCACGGCCACCGTGCAGGATCGCCAGGACGGCCAGGAGGCCGGAATCAAGAGCGCCACGTTCACGCTGGCGGGGCAGAATGCCTACGGGCTGATGTCGGCCGAGCGCGGCGTGCACCGCCTGGTGCGCCTGTCGCCCTTCGATTCGGCCAACCGCCGGCAGACGTCGTTCGCCGCCGTGCAGGTGGCGCCCCTGGTCACCGATGACGCCGAGGTGGAGATCGAGGACAAGGACATCCGCGTCGACACCTACCGGGCCAGCGGCGCCGGCGGCCAGCACGTGAACAAGACCGACTCCGCCGTGCGCCTGACCCACCTGCCCACCGGCGTGGTGGTGCAGTGCCAGAACGAGCGCTCGCAGACCCAGAACCGCGCGACGGCCATGAGCATGCTGCGCTCGCGCCTTCTCGAACTGGAGATCCAGCGCCGCGAGGAGGAAGCGGCCCGCGAGCGCGGGGAGAGCATGACGATCGGCTTCGGCAGCCAGATCCGCTCGTATGTGGTCCACCCCTACTCGATGGTGAAGGATCTCCGCACGGGCCACGAGACCGGCAACACCCAGGCGGTGTTCGACGGCGCGCTCGACCCCTTCATGCGGGCCGAGCTCGAGCGCCGGGCGAAGGGCCTGGCCGTGGTGGGGGAGGACTGATGCGCGCACTGCTGGTTGTCGGGTCACGTCACGGCGGCACCCGCGAGATGGCCGAGTGGGTGGCCCGTGGCCTGCGGGACGGCGGGGTCGAGGTCGACCTGCACGACGCCGACGACGCGCCCGCCCCGGCGGGATACGACCTCGCCGTGGTCGGCGGGGCCGTGTACGCGGCCCGGTGGGTGGAGAACGTGCGCGAGTGGACCCGCGCGAACTCCGACGCGCTCAGGGCCATGCCCTGCTGGATCTTCTCGAGCGGCCCGGTTTCCGGCCCGCCGTTCCCGTCCGACGAGGAGTCGGTGCAGTACGGCCGCCTGCTCGAGTGGACCGATGCCCGCGAGCACCGCTGCTTCCCGGGCCGCATAGACACCCCGAACCTGCGCGCACGCGAGAAGGCCATGTGCCTGACCTTGCGCGTGAAGGAGTGCGACTTCCGCCCGGAAGACGAAATCGTCGCCTGGGGCGCGAAGATCGCCGCGGAGGCGACGACCGCCTGACCCCGGTGACAGGCACCCTGTCCACAGGGTGCCTATTCCCATGAGCGCGACGGTTTTGGTCGTTTCGGGGCGCGGGCGTCACAGAACCGTGTGCACGCCGGGGTGGATTCACCCGCGATACCTGTAAGGGGTGTTGCAGGTCCCCCGGTCCGGGGGGAGGGGCGAGTGCCGTGGCGGCGAAACCCGACCCGGTAACGAGGATCCGAACCCGATCTGGAGTTTCGACATGAGCGACGGCCCCGACAGCGGTCGGCCGACATTCACGCTGGTGGAAGTGTCCGACACCGCGCAGGACGGCGCGGACATGGCGCCGATGTTCAGCGCGCCCGTGCAGGACGGCACCCGCCGCAAGGGCGACATCTTCCGGCCGGGCCCCGGCCCGATGGTGGAGTTCCGGAACGTCGTCAAGACCTACGACGGCAACTCGCGCGGCCTCGACGGCGTGTCGCTGGGCATCGGCACCGGGGAGTTCGTGTTCCTGGTGGGCCCATCGGGCTCGGGCAAGTCCACCTTCATCCGCCTGATCATCCGCGAGCTGCGCCCCACGAGCGGGTCGGTGATCGTGGGCGGTCGCGACCTCGGTGAACTGCGCCGCAGCAAGGTGCCGTACCTGCGCCGTGCCATCGGGTGCGTGTTCCAGGACTTCCGCCTGCTGCCCGACCGCACGGCGGCCGAGAACGTGGCGTACGCCCTGCAGGTGACCGGCCACAGCCAGAAGGAAGTGCGCCGTCGCGTGCCGGAGATCCTCTCGCTGGTGGGCCTGGACGACAAGTTCGACCGCCTTCCGCGCGAGCTGTCGGGTGGTGAGCAGCAGCGCGTGTCGATCGCCCGCGCGCTGGTGAACCACCCGCGCCTGCTGATTGCCGACGAGCCCACGGGCAACCTCGACCCCGAGACCTCGCTGGGCATCATGGACCTGCTGCTGCGCATCAACCGCACCGGCACCACGGTGCTCGTAGCCACCCACGACCAGCACACCGTCGACCGCATGCAGATGCGCGTGATCGCGCTCGAGGCGGGACGCGTGGTGCGCGATGAGGAGTCGGCCGGCTACCACGAGGACACCGGGGAGGTCCTGGCATGAGGCTCGGAATGTTCTTCCGCGAGGCGCTGCGCAGCATCCGCGCGAACGCCGCCATCTCGGTGGCCGCCACGGTCACGGCGCTCATCGCCGTGTTCATCCTTGGCGCCTTCATCCCGTCGTTCATGTACGTGCGCTCTGCGGTGGACGCCCAGACCGCCAAGGTCGACGTGGACGTCTACATCGCCGACACCGCCACGGTGCCGCAGGTGAACGCCCTGCGCGAGAAGCTGGACGGCCTGCGCACCGACGGCACGGTGGCCGCGGTGACCTACGTGTCGAAGGACGACGCCCTGCGCATCATGAAGGAGCGCCTGCGCGACCCGTCCGTGCTCGACGAACTGCCCAGCAACCCGCTGCCGGCCAAGTTCAACGTGCAGCCCACTGAGGCCGAGAACGCCGATGTGATCGTGGCCGCCGTCAAGGACGATCCCGCGCTCGATCCCACCGAGGGCATCGTGTACCCCGAGACCACCGCCGACAGGCTGCTCACAGCCGCCAAGTTCGTGCAGTGGGCCGGGTTCGCCCTCATCGGAATCCTGCTGCTGGCGGCCGTGCTGCTGATCGGCAACACCATCCGCCTCTCGATCTTCGCGCGACGCCGCGAGGTCGAGGTGATGCGCCTGGTGGGAGCCACCAACTGGTTCATCCGCTGGCCGTTCATGATCGAGGGCGTGATCTGCGGCCTCGTCGGGGCGGTGGTTGCAGTCGGGATGCTGTGGGGCATCAAGGTGGGCGTGGTCGATGCCTGGGCCGCGGGAGCCGACACGGCCCTCACCAAGACCGGGTCGGCCGCGGGCACCATCGCGTTCCCGCTGCTCACCGTGGTGCTGGTGGGAGCAGGTGCCCTGCTGGGCGCCATCGGCAGCGGCATCACGCTGCGCCGCTTCCTCAAGGTGTGATGGGTTCCGTGGCGGCGGTCCCCCACGGGGCCGCCGCCACGACGCCCTAACATCGGCGCGTGCCGTCTCCGCCCCGATCCCGTCGCGTCGCCATCGTGGCCGGCGCCGTCGCCGTGCTCGTGGCGGTGTTCGTGCTGGGCGCAGTGGTGGGCGCCCCCGTGCGCGACACCGTGCTGCCATCGCAGGCATCGCTGCCCGATCAGGTGGCCGACACCATCGCCGACCGCTTCGAGGGGAAGGTCGACCGGGCCGCCTTGGAGCGCGCGGGCGCCAGGGCCATCGCCGACGCCGTGGGCGACCGCTGGACCACCTACTTCACGCCCGAGGAGTGGGCGTCGCTGCAGCGGGCGACCGAGGGCCAGTACACGGGCATCGGCGTCACCATCAGGTCCACGGACAGCGCCCTGATCATCCGTGAGGTCTACGACGGCAGCCCCGCGGCCCGTGCCGGCCTGAAGGCGGGGGAGAGCATCGTGGCCGTGGGCGGAGTGCCCGTGTCCACGAGGGGTCCTGTGAAGAGCCGCAACGCCATCCTGGGCAAGCCGGGCACCGACGTGGTGCTGAAGGTGCAGTCGCCCGGCGGAGGCACCCGGTTGGTCACCGTGACGCGTGGTGATGTGACCGTGCCCATGGTGCAGGCCCGCATGGTCACCGCCCCCAACGGCACGAAGGTTGCCTACATCGAGCTCGACCGCTTCGAGAAGGGCGCCGGCGAGCAGGTGCGCCAGCAGGCCATGCGCCTCATCGGCGACGGCGCGAAGGGTGTGGTGCTCGACCTGCGGGGCGACCCCGGCGGGCTGCTGGGCGAGGCCGTGGCGGTATCCGGCGACTTCCTCGAGCCCGGCAAGGTTGTGGTGAGCACCAGCGGGCGGGCGTCACCCACCCGCGAGCTGAAGGCCGATGGTGATCCCATACCGGCGGACATCCCCGTGGCCGTTCTTGTGGACGCCGCCAGCGCCAGCGCGTCGGAGATCGTGGCCGGGGCCCTGAAGGACTACGGCCGGGCGGTGGTGGTGGGCCAGCCGACGTTCGGCAAGTCGAAGGTGCAGGTGACCCAGCCGACCAGCGACGGCGGCGCCGTGAGGGTGACCACCGCCAGCTACCGCACGCCGAAGGGCACCGACATCGGCAAGGGGGGCGTGAAGCCCGACGTGCGGGCTGAGGACGCCTCCGGCACCGAGGCCGACGAGGCTCTGGCGGCTGCCCTCGCCGCACTCGTGCGCCAGGGCGGCTAGGCGCATGGCCCGCGGACGAACGGGCGCCTCGTTCGTGGCGCAGATGGTTCCCGCCGGTCGTGGCATGGCCGCCAGGCCGGCATTCGAGGTGGGCCCGGAGGTTCCGCTGCTGAAGGCCCGGCGCGGCGACGCCCGGGTGGGCGACCTGGTGACCGCGCGCCTGAAGGGCGGTGGCTGCGAGGTGACCGCCGTGCACGGACCGGTGAACGTGGCGGGCGCCGCCATACGGGCGCTCATCGCCCACGAGGGGCTGGGGCGCGGCTTCGGGCCCAAGGCGCGCGAGGAGGCCCAGGAGGCCGCGCGCACACGCGACCGCGCCGACCAGGGCCGCCGCGACATGCGCGACCAGCGGGTGATCACCATCGACCCCGAGGGCGCCAAGGATCACGACGACGCCATCGCGGTGGCAGCCGAGGGCGACGGCATCCGCCTGTGGGTGCACATCGCCGACGTCAGCTGCTTCGTGCCCGCGGGCGGCGCGATCGACCGCGAGGCCGAACGCCGCGGCTGTTCGGTGTACCTGCCCGGCACCGTCGACCCGATGCTGCCCGAGATCCTCTCCAACGACGTCTGCTCGCTGCGCCCGGATGAGAACCGCAAGGCGCTCACCGCGCACATGCTGGTGATGCCCGATGGCTCGGTGACCTCCGAGGGGTTCCACCGGTCGCTCATCCGGTCGGCCCGCCGCCTCACCTATCCCGAGGTGGATGCCTTCCTCGAGGGCCGCGCCGGCCTGGGTGACGCCGCGATGGAGTCAGACGTCGGCCTGGCCATGGAACTTGCCCGGCGCCTGCGGGCCCGGCGTATGCGGCGTGGGGCGCTGGACATCGTCACGTCCGAGCCCCGCTTCCATTTCGATGGCGACCAGATCGCATCGGTCGAGCTGGAGACCCAGACCGACGCCCACAGCCTGATCGAGGAGTGCATGATCGCGGCCAACGAGGCCGTGGCCAGGTTCCTCATCGCCAAGCACGTGGCCACCATCTACCGCGTGCACGCCGACCCCGAGCAGATGGCCATCGAGGAGCTGTGGGCCAGGCTGGAGGCCCTGGGAATCGCCGTGCCGCCCCTGGCCGAGGGAATCCTCACCTCGGAGCAGCGGCGCGAGGCCGCGGGCGTGGCCGCGCACGCCATACGCCTGCAGGTGGACCGCACGGGGGAGGGGGGCGCGAGCCTGCCCTACATGGTGCTGAGGTCGCTGCAGAAGGCGGTCTACCGCCCCGACGAGACATCCCATTCGGGCCTGGCCAGCCCCGCGTACCTGCACTTCACATCACCCATCCGCCGCTACCCCGACCTGGTGGTGCACCGCGCCCTGGTGCATGCCCTGGGCCTGGGCGAGCCCGCGCCGGACGCCGCCATGCTGCCCGAGGTCGCCCGCGATTCATCAGATCGTGAGCGCGACGCCACAGACCTGGAGCGCCGCGCCGACCGCATGTGCCTGGCATACCTGCTGATCCAGACGCTCACGGGCGACGACTGGGATCGCCCGCGTGACGGCGAGGTGACCGGCATCGGCATGTCGGGCGTGTTCGTCACGTTCGACGGTGTGTTCGATGGCTTCATGCCCTTCCGGCGCATGCCCGACGACCACTACGTGCCCGACGAGGCCGGGGTGGAGGCCGTGGGCGAGGACACCGGCCGGCGCATCCGCCTGGGCGACCCCGTGCGGGTGCGCGTGCACGATGTGGAGGCCCTGCGTGGGCGCGTCACCCTCGAGCCCGCGGGCCACCAGCGCCCCCGGCGCTAACCTCCCGCGCCCATGGGAAAGTCGGGAAAGAGCAAGGGCGGGGCCAAGGCGCCTGCCCGCAAGGACATCGCGCAGAACCGCAAGGCCCTGCACGAGTACGAGATCCTCGATCGCTACGAGGCCGGCATCGCCCTCACCGGTACCGAGGTGAAGGGCCTGCGCGAGAGCGGCGCGATGATCCGCGAGGCCTACGCCCAGGTGATCGACGGCGAGGTGTTCCTCGTGGGCGCGCACATCAGCGATTACGGCCCCGCGGGTGGGCGGGGGCACGACCCCCAGCGCACCCGGCGCCTGTTGCTGCACCGCCGCGAGATCGACAAGATCGCCGGCAAGCTGGCCGAGAAGGGCGTCACGCTCATTCCGCTGCGCATGTACTTCAACGACGACGGCCGCGCGAAGATCGAACTGGGTGTCGGCCGCGGCCGCACGCAGTACGACAAGCGCGTGGCCATCAAGGACCGTGAGATGAAGCGCGAGCTCTCGCGCGCGAACGCACGCCGGGGCCGCGGCTGACCAGCCGCGCCCCCGGCGCCCGCCTCACTTCTTGGTGAACGACACGACCGTCCACTTGAGGTCCACCGGGCCCCGGAGGTCGGGGGCGCCCGTGAGCATCACGTTCAGCGGAGAGCGCATGGGGTGATCACCTCTCCATTGGCCATATAGACGAACGCGTGAATGCATCGGCGTAGGCGATGCGCGGGTTCGTCGGGCTCACGG
>CAZIQQ010000074.1:0-9324 GCA_964541555.1 uncultured Bifidobacterium sp.
CGGCTGGTGCGCCGCTACCGGCGTCAGCTGGGGCCGGAAGCCATGCGACCGTCGGTAGGGCGCATCACCGTGACCCCGGACGGGCTTCACGCCGACCTGATCATCGGGCCGCCCTCCACGGGGTGACAGTCACCCGGCGCGCCGCGCCCGGGGGTGGGCCCGGTCGAAGTCGTCCTTCAGGTGGCTGGCCGTTATGTGGGTGTACACCTCGGTGGTGACCGGGCTGGCGTGGCCCAGGTGTGCCTGCACGTAGCGGATGTCCACGCCCGCCTGCACCAGGTGGGTGCCGCATGAGTGCCTGAGCGCGTGGGGGAACACGCGCACGCCCTCCGACACCAGGCCGGCCTGGTCGGCCACCTTCTGCACCTCGCGCCAGACGTCCGACCTGCCCATGCGCCTGCCGCGCGCGCCCAGGAACACGGCATCGGCGTCGCGGTGCCGTGGCTGGTCGGGGCGGGGCTTCACGTCGAGGGCGCGCAGCTCGGGTCGGCCGTTGGCCAGGTAGCGCGTGAGCGCCTCGCGCGCCACCTGGGGCACGGCGACCGCCCGGTGCTTGCCGCCCTTGCCCAGCACGATCACGTACGGGTCGTCGGGGTCGTCCAGGTGCAGCGCCGACACGTCGAGTCCCGCCGCCTCGGTGGCGCGGATTCCGCAGCCGTAGAGCACCTCGATGAGCGCGTGCGTGCGGAGCCCCGCGGGGCCGGGCATGGCGGCCGCGGCATCGCACATGCGGCGCATCTGCGATGGCGAGAGCGCCGTGACCTCGCGCGACAGGCGGTCCTGGCTGCGCGAGGCCATGGCCGGCGGGCGCAGGTCGTCCACCGGGTTCGGCAGGTCGAGGGCCCGCGACCACCAGCGGCAGAAGGCGCGCACGGCCGCCACCCGGCGTGCGCGGCTGGACGGCCGGCCGTCCAGGCGATCGCGCCAGTCCTGCCACCAGCCGGATGGGATGCGCGACATGGCCTCGGCCGCGGCGCGGGCCCCCGGATCGGCCTCCACCCCGAAGGGCGCGGCATCGGCGTCGGCCGGCTCGATTCCGAGGGCCTCGCCCAGCAGTCTCAGGTCACGCGCGTACGCAGCGCGCGTGTTCGCGCTGCCGCGAGTGGCCACGAACGACGACGCCAGGGCACGGAAGCCCTGCGGGTCGACTGCGGGCGCGGTCGTCATGATCCCCTCGGGTGGGCGTCGCGCAGGGCCTTCTGCATGGCCTTCGTGGTGACCCCCGTGTAGCGCTCGGTGGTGGCCAGGCTGGCGTGGCCCAGGAACTCCTGCACCACGCGCAGGTGGGCGCCGCCGGACCCTCCGGGCCCCTCCAGCAGGTGGGTCGCGGCCGCGTGGCGCAGCAGGTGTGGCCCGCCGCTGCGCCCGAGCGCCGTGAGCATGCGGTGCACGACCCGGTACACAGAGCCACCGTCCAGTGCCGCCCCCGTGCGCGAGAGGAACACCCGCGCCCGAGACGCCGCCGTGAGGCCGGACATCGCCGCCAGCGTGGGCCGGCCCTCGTCGAGCCACGCACGCAGGGCGTCCACGCACGGCTCGGTCATCGGCACCGTGCGCGAGTAGCCGCCCTTGCCGACCACCGACAGGGTCTCGTGCTCGAAGTCGAGCGACGACAGCACCAGGTCGCAGGCCTCCTGGCGGCGAAGCCCGCTGCCGTAGAGGACCTCGATGAGCGCCAGATCGCGTACGGCCAGCGCCCTGGCCGTGGACCTGGGGGGCGCGTCGTCGACCAGCGCGGCGGCATGCGCCGCAAGCGCGGCGGCGTCGTCCTGCGAGAGCCGGGGCACCGGGGCGCGCTCGGCGCGCGGCGCATCGATGAGCGCCGCCGGGCAACGACCACGATCGAAGTAGGGGTACAGCCACTCGCGCAGCGATGTCAGGGCGCGACGCTGGGTGGACGGCGCCCAGCCGATGTCGCGCAGCGCGGCCTCGAGCATCGACGGGGTGATGTCTGCGGGTGCGGCCACTCCCCGCTCGCTGAGCCACGTGGCCACCCTGCGGCAGTCGCGCACGTAGCCCGCGCGCGAGGCCGGCGCGAGCGCCTTCGACCTGCCCGCCTGCCGCGACAGCCGGTCGTCGAGTTCGCGAAGGGAGTCCTCCCACGGGCCGGGCAGCTGCATGCAGTTATGTTCGGCGCCTAGGGCGGCGTGCCCTCCAGGCCGATCTCCGATACGTAGGCGCGGTAGCCGCCGCCGCCGACGTTGGGGGGCAGATCGGTGATCCAGAACGTGTAGGTGGACGACGCCGGGGCGTCCTGCAGGTCGACCTGCTGCCTGCCCTCCCGGAACGAACCCCTGCCCACCACGCGGGCATCGGGGCCCGGCTCGCCCGCGATGACCTCGAACGCCCCGCCGGTGCCCCGGCTGGTGAGGTCGAGCCGGCGCGCAACCGAAGGGGTCTCCAGCGCGAGGGCCAGCCCCACCCCGTCCTTGAGGCCCCCGAAGTCGGGGGTGGCGTACTTCTCGGTGCGCCACGACGTGGCGTCGTTGCCGTCGTACGCCAACGGCACCTCGCCGGGCATCTCGCGGCCCTCCCCCCCGGGATCGGCGTCGGTCACCGACGCCAGCTGCAGGGGCCCCACGCCCGATCCCCCGCCGCCGTCGTCGCCCGACGGGATGCCGGGTATCGCCACGTCGGAACCACCGCCGGTGACGAGCACCGCCGCGGTGGCCCCCGCGCCCAGCACCAGCACGCCGGCGACGATCGCCGGCCACCGGCGCCTGCGCGCAGCCGTGGCCACCACCACGTCCCCGTCCGCGCCGACGGGCTCACCGGCAGTCGGCACCGCGGCCGACACGGGCGCGGTGAAGGCACCGGGGTCAGTCACCGGCGCGATGACGCCCGTGGCGGCGTCCTCCGGCATCACCGCGGGCGCCAACCGACCCGTGTCGGCATCGGCCGCCGCGACCTCGGGCGGGATTACCGGCAACGCGGCGGTGCTGCCCGACGGCACGTCGATGAGGGCGTCGGCCATGTCGAGGGCCGATGCAAAGCGGGCGTCGGGATCCTTCTCGCAGGCGCGGGCGACGATGGCCGCGAGGTAGGCCGGGATGTCCGGGCGTACGGTGCGGGGGTCGGGCATGGGGTCGCGCACCTGGCGAAGCGCCACGGCCATCGGGGTGTCGGCCGGGAACGGGAGCTCTCCCGTGAGGCACTCGTACAGCACGATGCCCAGCGCATAGACGTCGGTGCGCCCGTCGACGCCCAGCCCCCGGGCCTGCTCGGGGGCCAGGTAGTCGCTGGTGCCCAGCACGGTTCCCGTGCGGGTGAGGCCATCCTGCATCCCGTCGAGCAGGCGCGCGATTCCGAAGTCGGTGAGCGTGGCCACCCCTGACCCCGTGACCAGGATGTTGTGTGACTTGATGTCGCGATGCACGATGCCCGACCGGTGCGCCAGCTCGAGCCCCCGGGCGACCTGGCTGGCGATCGACGCCGCCTCGGCCGGCGCGAGGTGACCCTCCTGGCGGATGAGGGCCTTCAGGTTGGTGCCCTCCACCAGCTCGAACACGATGTACGGGCCGTCATCGTCCCCTGCCCCCTGGTCGAGCAGGCGCACGATGCAGGGGTGGTCGAGGCGCGACACCACGTCGGCCTCCCTCCGGAACCGCGCCAGCAGGTCGGGGTCGTCCTGCACGCGGGGGTGCATGAGCTTCACGGCCACCACGGACCCGGTGTCCTCATCGACCGCCCGCCACACCGTGGCCATGCCACCGCTGCCGATGGGGCGGTCAAGCCGGTAACGGCCCCCCACCACGTCGCCGGCGGCGGTCACGGGCGCATGTCGTTCGGTCGCACGCCTGCACGGTAGAGGGCGCGCGGGACGTCGCGGCGCCCGCAGGTGCGCCGATCACATGCAACGTCCGGGGTCGCGGCGCCACCGGGCGCTGGTAGCGTCGCGGCATGCCGAGCCACACGATCCTCATCGTGGAGGACGACCCCGCGATCGCCGACTCGGTGGCGTACCACCTCGGACGCGCCGGGCACCGCACCCTCGTGGCCGCAGATGGCGCCACGGGCCTGCGCCTCTTCAGGCGGGAACGACCCGACCTCGTGGTGCTCGACCTGATGCTGCCGCAGATGGACGGCTGGCGCTTCACCGAGGAGATCCGCGCCGACGACCCGGACGTGCCGGTGATCATGTGCAGCGCCCGCACCAGCGAGCACGACCGGGTGCACGGGCTGGAGATCGGCGCCGACGACTACATGACGAAGCCCTTCTCGATGAAGGAGCTCGTCGCGCGGGTGTCGGCGCACCTGCGCCGCCGCGACAAGGAGCGCGGTCGTGCCGACGAGGGGCCCATCCAGGCCGAGGGCCTGGTGATCGACCCCGAGCAGGTGCAGGCCTTCGTCGCCGGTGAGGGCATCGGGCTGACACCGCGCGAGTTCCAGGTGCTGCTGGTGCTGGCGCGCGCGCAGGGCAAGCCACTGGCGCGCAACCGCATCTACCGCGACGCCTGGGGCTACGAGATGATGGCCGGCGACCGGTCCGTGGATGTCTTCGTGCGCAAGGTGCGCCAGAAGCTTCGGACGGCGATCCCGGGGACCGACTTCATCATCACCCACCACGGGGTGGGCTACCGCTTCGACCCGCAGGCGAGCCGGCCCGGGGAGTGACCCCCGGGCCCGGGCGGCGCCTGCCGCCCCACGCCATCGCCGACGGGCATTGAGACCGGCGCCCGGTCTCCGCTAAGGTGCCGCGGCCATCTGGCGGGGTGCCCGAGTGGTCAAAGGGAGCGGTCTGTAAAACCGTCGGCTCTGCCTACGAAGGTTCAAATCCTTCTCCCGCCATCTGGAACCGGAGCCCGGCCTCGTGCCGGGCTCCGCCGTTTCCGGGTGGCTACTGCGCGGGAATCCTGGTGATGACCAGCTTGGGGTAGGTCATCTCCATCGCCGCGGCGGCGGGGCCCTCGCGGGCGTCACCCGACCCGCGCACGCCCCCGTACGGCATGTGGTCGGCGCGGAACGTGGGGGTCTCGTTGATGACCACGCCGCCGAAGTCGAGCCTGCGGGCCCACGCCATGGCCAGGTCGGTACGTGCCGTGAAGATGCCCGCCTGCAGCCCCAGGGGGCTGTCGTTCGCGATGGCGATGGCGTCGTCCACGCGGTCGTACACGCATATGGCGATGACCGGGCCGAAGACCTCCTCGCGCATCACGCGTGCGAATGGCGCCACGCCGTCCAGCACCGTGGGGGCCAGCATCGCCGGGCCCGTGGGAAGGCGATCGCCCCCGCGCAGCACGCGGGCGCCGAACTGGGTGGCCTCGGCGATCCATTCGAGGATGCGATCGGCCGATGCGGAGTCGATGACGGGGCCCACATCGGTGGCGCCGTCGAGCGGGTCGCCCACCACGAGGGAGTCCACCAGCGGCAGCAGGTGATCGAGGAGCTCGTCGTGGACCTCGCGCTGCACCACGATGCGCTGCACCGATATGCACGACTGCCCGGCGTGGGTGAAGGCGCTGCCGGCGATGGCGCGCGCGGCCGCGGCCAGGTCGGCGTCGTCGTGCACGATCACCGGCGTGGCGTTGCCCAGCTCCAGCGCAACGCGGATGTCCGGGCGCGCGGCGCGGATGGCCCAGCCCACCGTGCTGCTTCCCGTGAACGACACCATCGCCACATCCGGGTGGGCCGTGAGCGGACCGCCCGCCACGGCATCCCCCAGCACCCAGCCCAGCATGCCGGGGGGCAGCCCGGCCTCGCGCAGGATGGCCGCCAGCGCAAGCCCCGACAACGGCGTGCGGCCCGCGGGCTTCAGCACCACCGGCGCGCCAACGGCAACGGCGGGGCCCAGCTTGTGGGCCACGAGGTTGAGGGGGAAGTTGAACGGCGTGATGGCGGCGATGACCCCGATGGGCTCGCGCACGGTCATGCCCATCAACCCCGCGCCGGAGTCGGCGGCGTCCATGGGGATGACCTCCCCCGAGAGCGTGCGCGCGACGGCGCCCGAGAACCGCAGGGTGTCGACACACCGGGCCACCTCGCCGCGGGCCTGCACGATCGGCTTGCCGGCCTCGGCAGCCAGCACGTGGGCCAGGGCATCGGCGCGGTCGTGCACCAGCCCGGCCGCGCGGTCGAGTATCCGCGCGCGCTCGGCCGCAGGCGGCGCGTGGCCGAGTGCGGCGCGCGCCACCGCCACCGCGGCGTCGACGGCATCCTCACCCGACACCGGCACGCGGGCGATCTCGTCGCGGTCGTACGGGGCCACCACGGGCTGCTCGCCGATCGCCGGCAGCACGTCGTCCCCCGCCATCGCGGCGAGGGGGATCCACCCGGGAACATCGATTCGCGCCATGCCCGCAGGCTACCGTGGTCGGCATGGCTCCCCTCCTGCCCGACGACATCGCGCCCGATCCGGTGCGCGCGCTCTGCGCATGGATCGACGAGGCGAGGGCAACGGCCCAGCCCCAGGCCACCGCCATGACACTCGCAACCGCTGCGGCTGACGGGCGTCCCTCGGCGCGCATGGTGTTCGTTCGGGCGTGGGGGCCCGCGGGCATCGAGTGGATCACCGACGGCGGCTCGCGCAAGGCACGCGATCTGATGGCCCGCCCGGAGGCCGCGGGGGTGTTCTTCTGGGCCGGGCTGGCACGCCAGGTGCGCGTGGAGGGACCGGTTCACCTGCTGCCACCCGACGAGGTGGACGCCCACATGCGCAGGCGCCGGCCCGCGGCCAGGGCAGCCGCCCGTGCGTGGCGCCAGGGCGAGGCAATCGAGTCGCGCGCCGACATGAACCGCCGGCTGGCGGCGGCGCGGGCAGAGGGCGACCCCCCCGGAGTGCCCGACGGCTGGGTGGGCCACCGCCTCCAGCCCACCACCATCGAGTTCTGGCAGGAGGACCCCGACGGGCTGCACGACCGCCTGCTGGCCGTGCGGAGGGGCGGCGACTGGACCGTCGGGCGGCTCGCCCCGTAGGAGCGTGCCCCGGCTGCGGCAAACCCGTAGCGCTATTCCGTAGGGCCCCCGAATTGAGGGGTGCCCGACCGGCTCATAACGTCGCGGGTCATGATGACTTCTCTGGGAAAGGGCATCGCGACCGGCTACCTGGTGTTCGTCGCGCTCGGGCTGATCATCGCCTTCGGCGTCCTCTGGTCGACCAAGCGGGGTCGCAGGGAGGGCGGGCAGGGCGTTGACATCGAGCGGGCCGAGCGGGCCGAGCCCTGGTGGGGCGTGTTCGTGGTGGTGCTGCTGGCGATCCTGCTCGGCATGACCATCTGGCGCGCCCCGTGGTTCACCGAGGGCGACGACCCACGGGACGTCCAGGTGAAGGTCACGGGCATCCAGTTCGGGTTCCTCGTTCAGCCCACCACCGTGAAGGCGGGCCAGAACGTGCAGTTCAACGTCACCTCCAGGGACGTCAACCACGCCATGGCCCTCTTCAACCCGCAGGGCCAGATGATCATGAACGTCCAGGCCGTTCCCGACTACACGATCTCGCGCTCGTACAGGTTCACGGAGCCCGGCACCTACACGATCAGGTGCTTCGAGTTCTGCGGGTACCAGCACCACAAGATGATCTACCCGGCCTTCCAGGTGACCGCATGATGACCACAGCCGTTCCGCCCGTGGCGCCCGGGGCGCTGCCCTACGACGACGCCGAGATGCCGCTTGCGCTGGTGCAGGCGAGGACCAGGCGCTTCGTGCTCCGGGTCATCTGGAGCTCCACCGCGTTCCTGGTGGTCGCCGGCATACTCGGGCTCCTGCTGCGACTTCGGCAGGGCGAGGTCATCAGCATGGGCGACAACTTCTGGTACGCCGTCATGACCGCGCACGGCCTTGGCGCCTTCATCGCCTGGGCCGGCTTCTTCCTCATGGGCATCACCTTCTGGGTGCTCATGAAGGTGGGCATGCCCCTGCGCAGCTTCGTGCTTCCCGAGCTCATGTACTGGAGCATGATGCTTGGGGTCGTCGGCATCGTGCTCACCACCCTGCTCTCGGGCTTCGGCGGGTCGTGGGTGTTCCTGTACCCCCTGCCGTTCTTCTCGGCGGGGCAGTGGAGCGACACGGTCACGGGCATCTTCTCGACATCGGTGCTGCTGGCCGGCGTGTCGATCCTCGCCTACTGCGCGGCGGTGCTGCAGACCTGCCTCTCGCCGGCGCTGAAGGCCGAGAAGGACACCCTGGGCCAGCGCATCGGCCTCACCTTCGGTTTCGGGCTGCTCTTCCCGTCACGCTTCAGGACGAAGCGCGGGAAGATCCCCTACCCCGTGCTGCCCTTCGCGGTGAACGCGGTCGACATGTTCCTGGCCACCCTGCCGTTCGCGCTGCTGCTCGTGTTCAACATCGTGCAGTCGGTCAACAACGGGTTCTCCATCAACGTGCTGCTGGCGGGGAACCTGCTGTGGGCCTTCGGGCACCCGGTGGTGTACCTGCTGCTCTTCCCCGCGGCGGCGACCTACTACTACCTCATCCCCCGCTACGCCGGGCGCGAGCTGGTGGCGGGCAAGGCGGTCGCCGTCGCCTGGCTGATCGCGCTGACGATGAACCTGTTCGTGTGGGCGCACCACCTCTACATGAACTACCCCGACGGCGAGAACGTGCAGCAGACCCTCGGCACCATCATGCAGCCCACCACCTACGCGCTGGTGCTGCCGTCGGCCCTCTCCCTGTACTCGATCGCCGCCACCATCTACCGGTCGAACTTCCAGTGGAACGTGGCCTCGAAGTTCCTGGTGGCGGGCATCGTGTCGTGGCTGGTGGCCGGGCTGCAGGGCATCATCAACGCCACCGCGGCCTTCCAGGACACCCTGCACAACACGCTCTGGATCGTGGGCCACTTCCACAACATGGCCTTCCTGAACATGGGCCTGCTCATCTTCGGCGCCATGTACGCGTTCCTGCCCGAGCTGATGGGCCGGCCGTGGTGGAACGAGCGCCTGGGCAGCTGGCACCTGTGGGGCACCATCGTGGGCGCGTACGGCTGGGTGACCTGCCAGATGATCCAGGGGCTCGAGGGCGCGCCGCGCCGCTGGGCCGCGCTGCCCAGCGAGTACCTCACGCTCACCCACATCTCACTCGGCTTCCTGGCACTGCTCGTGGCCGCGCAGCTGGTGTTCGCCTACAACCTCTGGACCACGCTCCGCAGGTCGCCCTTCGACGACCCGAAGGCGGTCAGCGTGCTCGGGGGTACGCAGCGATAGACCGGTAGCCGACCGTGGATATCCTGCTCGCGCACATCCCGCACCTCGCGCTGCTGCTGGCGGTGGCCCTGCTGTTCGTGCGCATGATGGCGGGCGAGAGGCGCATGCAGCTGGCCCTCGCCGACGGCGGCGAGCAGGCGGCGGCCGAGGTGAAGGTGGTGGGCGTGCGCGGCGCGTTCCGCACCCT
>CAZIQQ010000075.1:0-9034 GCA_964541555.1 uncultured Bifidobacterium sp.
ACGTCGCGATCGGACAGCCCGTGGATGGCGCCGTTCATGAAGACGTTCTCGCGTCCCGTGAAGTCGGGGTGGAAGCCCGCTCCGAGCTCGAGCATCGATGCCACCGAGCCACCGGCCTCCACTGAGCCGCCGTGCGGGGGGATGATGCCCGCGAGCAGCTTCAGCAGGGTGCTCTTGCCCGACCCGTTGCGTCCCACGATGCCCACGGCCTCGCCCGGGCGGATGTCGAACGAGACATCATCCAGCGCCCACAGCTCGGTGTAGCTGGTGCGCTTGCGGCGGATCAGGAGTTCCTTCAGGGTCGTGCTCTTCTCGTGCACCACCTTGAAGCGACGCGATGCGTGCGTCACCCGCATGCCGCCCCGCGCCGGACCGCCGCTCACAGTTCCACGGCCATCTCGGGCTCGAGCCGGCGGAACAGCAGCCAGCCCGCGATCAGGGCAACCGCGGCGGCCACCACGCAGTAGATGGTGTCCGCCGGGCTCGGCCAGGTGCCGAAGAAGAGGGTGTCCTGCACGGCGATGACGAATGGCGAGATCGGGTTCGCCCAGTGGAGGATGGCGATGATGGTCTCGTGCTGCTGAGCGGCTGCGGGCAGGGTGTCGTACGTGTAGAAGATCGGCGAGATGAAGAACCACGGCACGCCGATGGCCTGCAGCACGTGCTCGACATCACGGAAGTACACATTGACGGCCGACAGGATGAGGCCGAGGCCGATGGTGAGCCCGAAGGTGAGCGCCAGGAACACGGGCAGGGCGATCAGCGGCACGAGCGAGCCGGTGGTCTGCCAGATGCACAGGGGCAGGGCGATCACCAGCATCACGAGGGCGATGACGGCATTCGCCGATATCGCGGCGGCGGGGATGATGGCCCGGGGGAAGCGCACCTTCGTGACCAGCGACGCATTGGCGATGAGGCTCTGCGAGCCCACGGAAATGCCGCCGAAGAAGAGCGACCACACCATCAGGCCCACGAACAGGAACAGGGCGTAGTTCGGAATGGGGGTGCCGAACAGGAACTTGAAGACCACCCAGTAGGCCGCCACCACGAGCAGCGGGTTGATGAGGGTCCATCCGAGCCCGAGCGCGGATGCCTTGTACCGCTGGCGCATCTCGCGCCGGGTGAGGTTGCGGAAGAGCGGTCCGGTGCGGATGAGGGAGTCGCTGGTCGACACCGGGTGAGTCTAATTCCCCAGTGCGATGACGAGTTCCACCGCGTGTTCCGCGATGCGATGCGCCATGTTGGTGTCGTCCGGGGCGCCCAGCGACCCCGCCAGCTCAGGGTGGTGCGCCACTTCATCCCAGGCGGTGGCGGCCTCCGACGTGGTGGACCCCCGCAGGAACGGACGGATGCTGTCGTCGACGACAGCCAGCAGGGCGTCAGGCGAAGCCGCGTGGGCCAAGCGTGCCGTCGCCGCATCTGCCACCACGATGGCGTCGGCCACCGTGAGATGCGCGCGCTGCACCCGGCCAAGCAGGCCCCTGCTCGTCACTACGGCCACCCGCGGGGCTGGGTCGTCTGCGCGCCACGGGCTGGGCCCGTCGACGCCGATGGCGATCGTGGCGGTGAGCACGCCGGCCAGCGCGTGCTGCTCGATCGCCTGTGCCACTGCGAGCCGATCGCGCGCGTCGTCGGCGGGCGACACCCGGACGGTCAGCATTCCGCGAGGTCCTTCACGAAGGCCCGAAGATGATTGGCCGTGGCGGACGGGGAGTGCATGGCCAGCTGCCGGGTTCTCCCCTCGGCGAAGCGCTCCGTCAGACGTCCGCTTGTGGCGAGCAGCACTGCTTCTGCCGCGAGCGATGGCTGCAGGCTGTCGATGAGCAAGCCGCCATGCCCGAGGGTCTCGGGTACCGCGCCCGCGGCCAACGCCACGATAGGCAGGTCGTTGGCCATTGCCTCGATGATCGGCACGCAGTAGCCCTCGTGCTGCGACAGGCATAGGAAGACGTCCGCATCGGCGTACTCGCTGGCGAGAACGGAATCGTCGACGGCTCCGAGGAACACCACGTGGTCGTGCACCTGCAGTTCGGACGCCAGCCGTCTGCATCGCTCGAGGTATGGCCGGCACGCCCCCCATCCGCCGACCAGCCGCAGTTCGGCGTTGACGCCACCTTCCCGCAGTGCGGCGAGCGTGAGGATGAGGGCGTCCTGGCGCTTGTTCGGGATGCCCCGGCCCACGAACAGCAGGCGCAGCGTCGTGTCCCCGTCGGGCCGACTGCGTTCACGGCGGGGGATCTTCCCCCTCAGAATCCCGATGACGACCGGGTTGGTGTAGCCGGCACGCCGCAGCTCCCCGGCGTTGAAGGCGGAGTCGGCGCCCGCGATGGCAATGCGTGGCGCCATGTCCTCGAGGCCGGCGATGCCCATCTGGCACTGCAGCGCCACGGCGGGGGCATCCCTCCACAGCAGCTCGGGCGGCGTGACGTTGTGGTGGTGCATCCCAACGCGGTCAGCGTGGTCGAGGGCCATGTCGAATGCAGGGCTGTCGATGGAGTAGTGGATGATCGCGCGATCACCTGGGGCCGCGACATCGGGCCAGCGGTGATGCTTGATCACGCGGTGGGCGATGGCCGAGGAGATGTGCGAGCGGTCCGCGAAGATCTCCGACCGGAAGCCCATTCCGCGGATCACCTGCTGTGCCGCCAGCGCGTGGTTGGTAATGGCATCCCAGGGAGCGGCCCCCCCGAGCACCTGGTGCATCCCCGGTTGCGCCATCAGGCCCACTCCTCCAGCGCCCCGAGAAAGCGCCCGCGCACGGCGCTCCACGCGAAGCGCGTGAGGGTGTACTCGCGTCCGGCTGCGGCGAGCGCATCAATGAGCTCGGGCGAGTCCTGCATCACGCCAAGGGCCTCCACGAACGAAGGCCCGTCGCCGAACCAGAGGCCACCGCCTGATTGCTCGCAGTGCTCGCGCAGCACGTCGCTGCGTTCGTTCACCAGCACGGGCGTGCCTGCCAGCCACGACTCGAACACCACCATGCCGAAGCTCTCGAGACGCGAGGGCTGGATGAGCACGCTCGCCCCGGCGTATGCCAGCGCGCGATCGTGCTGTGGCACGAAGCCCAGATCGATCACGTGGGGCGCGATGTCGGGGGGCGGCTGGGAATCGCCCGTGCCCATGAGCGCCAGTGCACGGGGGTTCTCCACGTGCTGTCGGTACAGGCGGTAGTGGTCGTACATCTCACCCACGCCCTTGGCCAGTTCACGGCGCCCTGCGTACAGCAGGTACCCGGGCTCCGCGCCGTGGCGGTCGCAGAACCCCTGCACGGCGGCGTGATGGGGAATGGGCTCGTCGTCGAACCCGCCTCCCACGACGACCGGGCTGTTCCGGGGTCGCATGGCCCCGTCGCGGTGCCCGTCGAGCAGGCGGTCGAGCAGTCGTGCCTCACCGGGTGCGTTCAGCATCAGTCCCCGGGCCGAGCAGAGGCTGTCGAGCACCGCATCCTGTCGCGCGTGGTGTTCGTCGTGCAGGCAGGGGATGAGCACGGTGCGATCGGGGTCGGCCACCGTCGCCCAGAACGATGTGCCGAACAGGTACGGCATGGCGACGACCCACTGGTAGTCGGGGATAGCCGTGATGATCCCCGGCGACCACACCGAATCGGCCATCCAGGCCACCTGCTCGCCGTACGGCAGCCGGGCCCCGCGGTCTATCGCGGCATGCCGCACCGAGAAGGCCCCGGCGTCGCGGGGCCCGACCGGGAAGCGCCGCACGCGGATTCCGCCCTCGACCGACTCGCCGGGCGGCAGGGCATCGGCCCACGTGAAGTGGTCGACGGCGCACGTCGTGAGCACATCCACCGGGGTGCCGTTCGAGGTGAGGTTCTCGGCCAGCAGCCTGCAGAGCGTCTCGGCGCCCCCGACCACGGACGATCCATACCGCGGGGCGATGAACGCGATTCGCGCCCCGGGCGTCACCCGCCGTCCGGGCCCTTGCCGGCCTTGAGCGCCTCGACCTCTGCGCGAAGCACGGCGACCTCCTGCGCGAGCTCGGAGACGTACGACAGAAGCATCGCGTTGAAGCGACTCTGCTGGTCGCCCATCCCGATGAGTGGTTGGCTGGTGGCCCGGCTGAGGCCGGACTTCACCTTTGTCACCACGGTTCCCACGCCGCGCTTGGTGGACTGCGCCAGCTGGAAGTCCGGCATGACGTCCACGTGCCGTGCGACCTCCGCCAGGTCGGCGGCGCCGTACGGCTCGACTCCCGATGTGGGCGAGGGATCTGCCAGCGCGTCCAGCGAGTACAGGCCCGCGGCCTTCTTCTCGGCCACGCGCCGGCGCACCTCATCCATCAGGGCCTCGACATCGGGATTCGGCGGACTTCCTGGTGACGTCATGCGCGCATCTTGCCTGCCCATGCGGATGCACGCGCGGCCTCGGGTGCCGCCGGTACGCTGCCGCTCGTGCGCGCGCTCATCACAGGAATGACCGGCTTCGTCGGCGGCCACCTCGTTCGCTCCCTCCTTGCCGATGGCTGGCAGGTGCACGGAACCCTGCTCACGTTCGTCACCGAGACCCCACCGCCCGGCACTACCGGAACACCCGTGGACATCACCGATGCCGATGGCATGGCGGCCCTCATGGACGATGTGCGTCCGGACGCCATCTTCCATCTGGCCGGCGCGGCGTCTGTGGGCCAGTCGTTCAGCGACCCCGAGGGCACGTGGAAGGTGAACGTCGACGGCACCCGTGGGGTGCTCGAGGGCATGCGGCGCTCTGCGCCCAATGCCCGCATGGTCATTGCGCTCTCGGGCGAGGAGTACGGGCGTGTGCCGCTGACTGATCTGCCCGTCACCGAGGACACCCCGCTGAATCCGCTGTCGCCGTATGCCGAGAGCAAGGTGGCGGCTGATGAGCTGTGCATGCAGTACCGCCGCGACCACGGGCTCGCGGTACTGCGGCTTCGGGCCTTCAACCAGCTGGGCCCCGGCCAGGACCCCCGCTTCGTGGTGCCGTCGATCTGCAAGCAGATCGCCGACGCCGAGATGGCGGGTGATGAGGTGTGCCGCCTGCAGTTGGGCAACCTCGAGACGCGCCGCGACTTCCTCGACGTGCGCGATGTCGTCGACGCCTACCGCCTGCTCATCGAACGCGGTGACCCCGACCAGACCTACCTGGCCGGCCGCGGGCAGTCGCAGTCGGTTCGCGAGCTCGTGGACATCGCGGTGTCGCTGGCCCGCATCCCCGTTGAGGTGGAGTCGGAGGCCTCGCGGGTGCGCGAGGGCGAGCAGCCCGATCTCTATGCTGAGCCGCGCGCCCTGAAGGAGCTGGGGTGGGCGCCCCGTATCCCGCTGGAGCAGTCCATCTCGGACACCCTCGACTACTGGCGCGACCGCGCCCACATGGAGATCGGTTAGACCGCATGGCAAAGCGCGCACTCATCACCGGCGTCACCGGGCAGGACGGCTCCTACCTCGCCGAGCTGCTGCTCGACAAGGGCTACGACGTGTGGGGAGTGGTGCGCCGGTCGTCGAGCGAGAACTACGAGCGCATCGAGCACCTGCGCGACCGCCTGCACTTCGTGCAGGCCGACCTGCTCGACCAGCCGTCGCTCACCCAGGCGCTTCTCGAGAGCGAGCCCGACGAGGTCTACAACCTCGCCGCCCAGAGCTTCGTGCCCACCTCGTGGACCCAGCCGGTGCTCACCGCCGAGTTCACCGCCGTGGGAGTGACCCGCCTTCTCGAGGCCGTCAAGCAGGTGGATCCGAAGATCCGCTTCTACCAGGCGTCATCCAGCGAGATGTTCGGCAAGGTGCTCGAGGTTCCCCAGACCGAGAACACGCCGTTCTACCCGCGCAGCCCGTACGGCGTGGCCAAGGTGTACGGCCACTACATCACGGTGAACTACCGCGAGAGCTACGGCATGCACTGCTCGTCGGGAATCCTCTTCAACCACGAGAGCCCGCGGCGCGGCCTGGAGTTCGTGACCCGCAAGGTCACCGACGCCGTCGCGCGCATCAAGCTGGGGCTGGCCACCGAGCTGCCCATGGGCAACCTCGACGCCAAGCGCGACTGGGGCTTCGCAGGCGACTACGTCGAGGCCATGTGGATGATGCTTCAGCAGTCCGAGGGCGACGACTACGTGGTTGCCACCGGCGAGACCCACACGGTGGAGCGCCTGGTGGAGGTCGCCTTCTCGCACGTGGGGCTGAACTGGAAGGACCACGTGACGCTGGACGAGCGCTTCGTGCGACCTGCCGAGGTCGACCTGCTCATCGGCGACCCGGCGAAGGCGAAGGCCAAGCTGGGCTGGGAGCCCAAGGTCGGGTTCGAGCAGCTGGTGCAGATGATGGTGGACTCGGACCTCGAGCGGCTGGGGTCGTAACGCTGGGCGTGCGAGCCCGCTGATGCCTGTTGCCGACTACGGGCGCGTGGTCGTGACCGGCGCGAGCGGGTGGGTCGGCCGGGGAGCCGTCGACCTCCTGATCGATGAGCTGGGACCGGCATTCCCGGATCGTGTCGTGCTGGCCGCGACGCGTGCGCGGCAACTGGACACGGCGGTGGGTGAGGTGGGCGCCATCGCCACCCCGGATCTCATGGGTCTTGTGCCCGGGCCGCCCACGTTGCTCATCCACTGCGGGTTCCCGACCCAGGACCGGGTCGACGACATGGGCGAGCAGGCCTATCTCGACTCCGTCGAGCGCCTGCGTGTGGCGATGTGGTACCTGGTGCAGCGGCTCGGCCCGGTGGACATGGTCTACATCTCATCCGGCGCCGCGACGAGCGTGGCGAAGGGCGACACGGTTGCTCCACGCACGGCCACCTATGGACAGGCGAAGCTCGATGACGAGTCGGCATTCACCGAACTCATCAGCGGGGTTGGCGGTCGCCTGTGCATCGTGCGGGCCTTCGCACTGTCGGGGCCCTACATGACCAAGCCCGAGACCTATGCCCTGGGGAGCCTGATCCTGCAGGCCCACCGCTCGGGTCGGGTTGCCGTGACGGCAGACCGACCCGTGCGTCGCTCGTACATGGCGATCGGGGACATGCTCCGGGTCGCCATCAACGCGGTCGGTGATCTCCCGCCGGGCGGGAGCGTGCGCTTCGAGACCGCCGGCGAGGTGGTGGAGGTGGGCGATCTGGCCTCTCGCACGCTGGCGCTGCTGGGCCGCGACCCACGTGCGGTGTCGCGGCCGGCCCTCGATGAGCAGGCGCCGGCAAACGACTATCTCGGGGATCCCTCGCCGCTGGAGGCCCTCGCAGCCGCCGCGGGCGTGGTGCCGGCCACCCTCGACGACCAGATCACGGCGACTGCGCAGTGGCTCGTCGAGCAGGATGCCCCGTGAGCGGAAGTCACGTGGTGCTGCTCGACCTCGATGGCACGCTCATCGATTCCGCGCCGGGCATCGTCGAGGGAATACGGATCGCGTTCGCGGCGGTGGATGCACCCGTTCCCGATGAGGCGCTGATGCGGTCGTGGATCGGCCCGCCGGTGCGCGAGACGCTGGTGCGCGAATTGGCGGCCCAGGGCGACGATGCGGTAGAGCGGGCCAACGCGGCGTTCCGCGAGTATTTCGACTCAGTGGGCGCCCATGAGTCGGTGGTGTTCGAGGGAGTGCCCGGCGCTCTCGCGCAGATCGCGCAGGCGGGGGCAGTGATGAGCGTCGTCACCCACAAGCCCGAAGCCCTCGCTCGACTCGCGCTCGAACAGCACGAGCTGGGTGGCTACATCGTGACCCTGCATGCTCCGCCATCCCCGGGCGTCGGCATCCCGAAGACGGACCTCTTCCGGGAGGCGGTCGATGCCACGCGCCCGACGTCGGTGATCTCGGTGGGCGACCGTGGCAGCGATATTCGCGCCGCAGCCGCGTGCGGTATCGCAGGGGTGGGCGTCGCGTGGGGCTACGGCAGCACGCGTGAGCTGCAGGAGGCAGGGGCGCTCCGCGTTGTCGGGTCCCCCTCCGATCTGCCGGGTGAGGTGGGGGCTCCCCGACCCGCCTAGGCGTGCGGCAGGCCCCGGTGCTCGATGAGCTTCCTCAAGGCGGGGCTCTCGAGGTACGGCCCGGCGACATCCTCCACCAGCATCGGCGCATCTGCCTTGATCTCGTGCACGATCTTGGTGCCGGCGATCAGCTCACGGCACGACATCTGCCCCTGCAGCAGTGGGACCGCCAGGTAGACGTCGTCGTCGGTGATGACATCCCCCGGCTGGAGGTCGCGCCGCGCGTAGACACCGCGTACGAGCGCGTCGAGGTACTCGACCTCCCTCTTCGGGGGGATCCGCTTGCTGGTGCCCGGGGCCCCGCACATCTCCTTGGCCTTCCAGAACGCCTTGAACCACTCGTCCACCTGGCTGGGCAGCGAGCAGTACGGCGATACCTCGTGCTCGCCATCGTCGATATCCACGTGGCGCTCGAAGGTGCGTGCACCCTTGGCGTAGGCGATCATGATCGACGAGGTCCAGTCGGTGTACTCGTGCGTGGAGAAGCCGATGGTGAGGTCGGGGTACCGGTCGCGCAGGAAGTCGACCTGGTTGATCTCGAGCTCGGAGTCGTCCGACGGGTACAGCGACACGCAGTGGTTGAGGGCCAGGGGGATCCGCCGGTTCTCGAAGAAGGTGACCAGGTCGTCCATGTCCTTCAGGGTCGAACCCCCGGTTGACGCGATGACCGGCACCCCGAGGGTGGCGATGGCCTCGATCAGCACCCAGTCGTTCAGGTCCGAGCTCGCCAACTTGACGAGGGGGAGGTCGAGCTGCCGGCACAGCTCGACCGATGCCTCGTCGAATGGCGTGGCCATGGGGATGCAGCCGGCCTTCTTGACCGCCTTGCACAGGGTGGCGAACTCCTCCCGCGCCAGGTACGTCGCTTCGGTCTTCGAGATGTACCGGATGTCCGTGCGGTGCTTGTGGTCCTTGTGGATGAAGCTGTCGGGGTCGCGGAACTGCAGCTTGAGTGCTGCCCGCACGTTGTTGAAGCGCACGACCTGCCCGAACTCCTCGATGATGCGGAGACCCCTGTCCACCTTGCCCCAGTGGTTGTTCGCGATCTCAAGGACGAACAGGTCCTCGAAGGGCTCACGGTGAATCGTCA
>CAZIQQ010000076.1:0-4670 GCA_964541555.1 uncultured Bifidobacterium sp.
ACCTCGCGCCAGCGGGCAACGCAGGCGTCCCACGTGACGCCGGCGGCGAAGGCGCGGCCGCTCTCCCCCATGGCATCGCGCTCGGCAGGATTGAGGCCGAGGCGGAGGAGCTGTCGGCCGTAGGTCTCCGGCCCGGTGTACAGCAGGCCGCCGCCCGATCGGGCGGTCTGGCCGGCAACCACGTCGGCACGGGCGTAGCCGAGGGTGGGCCTTCCCGCACGCCAGGCCTCCAGCGCCACGAGCGACAGGCTCTCGTAGGGCGAGGGAAGCACCACCACCTCGGCGGCAGCCAGGAGATCGGCGCGCTCCTGGTCGGTGATGAACCCGGTGGTGGTGACCCACCCGGGTATGCGCATGCCCGGCGCCTCGCGACCGGCCAGCACCAGGCCCAGCGGCCCGCCCGACTCCCGGTAGGCATCGTGCGCTCGGATGAGCGCGTCCACGCCCTTCGCGGCGTCCACCCGGCCCAGGTACAGGGCGAAGCGCGCCGGCAGCGGCCGCGCCGCGCGTGCCGCCGCGGCGTCGCCATCGGGCGATGGGTCGAGCCCCGCACCCACCACCACGCCGGGGGCGTCCCCCACGTCCACCACGTCCTCCACCAGCCGGCGCTCCTCGGGCGTCATGAACGCCAGCGCCCTGGCCATGCGGATGACCCCCCGCGTGAGCGTGAAGCGCAGCATGGGCTCCTCGTGCGCCAGCGGCACCAGCACCGCCCGGTCGCGCACCAGCGGCATCGCGAGCTGCGAGGTGGCGTAGAGGTACGTCCACAGCGCCACCACGTCGTGCGTGTTTGCCCGCTGCGAGCGACCCCGGTGACTGTCACCGTTTGCGCTGAGAGCCGCCAACATGTCACGCGATACCGGGCCCTGGGCCTTCGCCCACTCGGCCTCGAGGGCGGGGTCGCCCGGGCTCAGGCCCAGATGGCGCACCAGGTCGGCCGAGCGCTTCGGATCAGGAGGCTCCACGGCGAAGCGGCGCACCACCACGCCGTCGTCCATCCAGTCGCCCTCGGGGTAGAAGGGCTCCCAGCTCAGGTAGTCGCGCGCCGTGGTGGTGTACACGGTGACGTCCTCGCCGGCACGCACCAGAGCGCGCGCGGTGTCGCGGCAGAGCGCCTCGGCCCCTCCCGCGACCTCCGCGCCGTAGCGCTGCACCACGAAGGCGATGCTCATGCTCCGCCCCGGGGGCGCGCCATCAGTCGTCCGCGTCGCGGGGAACGCGCTTCTCGAGGTAGTCGATACGCGCCTCGAGCCTGCGGATCTCGGCCTGCATGCGGTGGCGGTCGGCCTCGAGCTGCGCCAGCAGGTCGGCCAGCGCCGGGGTGATGAGGCGCATCACCGCGCGACGGCTCTCGCCCACGGCCTTGCCGGCCACGCCCTCGCGCGCCGACGGCGCGGAATCGGCGATGCGAAGCGGCGGCAGCGGAGGCTCTCCCGCGGCGTCGCGCAGGGCATCCAGCAGTGCGTCGGGGTCGGGCTCGGTGGTCATCAGTACGCGCCCTTCTTGAACAGCACGGCCGGGATGGTGCGCACGAGGATGACCAGGTCGAGCCAGATCGACCAGGTCTCGATGTAATAGAAGTCGAGGCGCACGAGGTCGTCGAACGAGAGGTCGGACCGCCCGCTCACCTGCCACAGGCCGGTCATGCCCGGCAGCACCAGGTAGCGCTTCTTCTGCAGGTCGTCCAGCAGCAGGAAGTCGCGCTCGGGCAGGGGACGCGGACCCACCAGCGACATCTCGCCGCGCAGCACGTTGAACAGCTGCGGCAGCTCGTCGATGGAGAACCTGCGCAGGAAACGTCCCACCCGGGTGACGCGCGGATCGTCGCTGATCTTGAACAGCGCGCCGTCGGCCTCGTTGCGGTGCTCGAGCTCGGCCTGCATCTGGTCGGCGTCCACGCGCATGGTGCGGAACTTGAAGCAGTCGAACGGGTGCTCCTCCACGCCCATGCGGCGGTTGCGGTAGGTCACCGGGCCGCGGTCGTCCAGCTTGATCGCCAGCGCGGCCAGCAGCAGCACCGGCGAGAGCAGGATGATGAGCAGCGACCCCACCACGATGTCGAATGCGCGCTTGGCGAAGAACGCGATGCCGCTGAGCACCGGCGGGCGCAGCTCGAACAGCGGCAGGCCCGGCGCCGGCACCGCGCGGATCGAATGCGACAGCAGTTGCGCGGTGGTGGGCGCCAGGCGCACCGGAATGCCGCGGCGCCGGCACACGTCGAGCAGGTCGAGGATCGACTGGTCGCGCCCGGCCTGCCCGGCCAGGATGACCTCGTCGATCTGCGTGGGGTCGAGCAGCAGGTCGAGCTCGCGCGCAGCCGGCGGCTCGCCGTCGGTGCCCACCCCGGCCACCAGCGAGTGGGCGCCCACCACGCGGTAGGCCACTCCGTGGCGGTCGGTGCTGGCGCGCGTGATGCTCTCGGCGATGGGCGTGGTCATGTCGGGCGCGCCCACCAGCAGCGCGCGGCGTTCGAACCTCACCCAGTCGAGCACCAGGGCGGTGATGCTGTCCCATGAGGCCCGCAACACGATGACCAGCACCGAGATGACGAACCACGACGAGTAGAAGATGTAGAAGGTCTGGAAGCGCCAGCCGCTGGCAAGCACCAGCGCCAGCACGATCAGCGTGGCCACGGTGACGGCCGACAGGATGCGGCTCGAACCACCCCGTTCCTCGCGCTCGGCGTACAGCCCGTACTTCGCGAACACCAGCACCAGCGTGATGGTGACCAGGGGAAGCGCCTTCTGCTCCACCGACCAGATGGCGGCCGAGTCGATGGGCTGGCCCTGCACCATCAACTTGAAGGCCAGCACCGCGTACAGCCCCAGGAACGCCGACGTGATGTCGATGCCCAGCAGGGCAACCACGCTCAGCACGCGCCGCATGTAGTCGCGCCCCTGCCGACCGCGCAGGATGGGCACGAACCGCACGTCACGCGACGCCAGCCGCTCGCCGGCCTCCTGCGGTGTGGCGGTGCTGCGGCTTGGCGGTGGCGGCGGCGAGCTCACGCGGTCAGGGTACCCCGGCTACTTCACGCGAACCGTCACCGGCCACGACGTCCTGGTCTGGCGACTGCCGCTGGGCACGTCGCCGGTCCAGGTGGCGCGGTAGGTGGTGCTGGACGACGGCTTCACGTTCAGCGCGAACGATCCGTCCCTGCCGGTGGTCACCACCGCGACGTCGTTCCAGGCGTCACCCGACTTCGCCTGCACCGTCACCTCGGTGGACTGACGCGCAGTGCGCACCTGCCCCACCAGGGTGGCCGTGCCACCGGGCCGGATGGGCCGGGCCGACAGCGGGGACATGGGAATGGAGAACACCTCGGCGGCGGGCTTCGGCTTGCCGTCCTGCTTCAGCAGGCCCGATCCCCACGCGCCGTTGTCCTGCAGGAAGTACCACACGAACATGCCGATGCGCTTGTTGGGGCGCACGCGGCGGTAGGCGTCCTGCAGGTACTGCGCCTGCTCGGCCTCGCTTACGAACATCGAGTACTCGCTCACCTTCACGGTGGCGAAGCCGAACTCGGTCAGCCACAGCTTCTTGCCGCGCAGGTAGGTGCGGTCCACTTCCTGCTGGAACCGGTTGATGTTGTAGAGGTCGATGTACGACGAGCCCGGGAAGTTGCTGTCGCGCGGGGTGGTGATGGGGTACGGGTGGTGGCTCACGGCGTTCATCGGCGGCCGGTTGCCGGGCCTGTTCAGAAGCGTGAGGAAGTTCGACGGGCTGGTGCGTGCGTTCGCGCTGCTCGGGCACGACGACGGGCACTGGTCGCCGGCCGGCGACGTGACCACGCCGGCGATGCGGCTGTTCTTGTCCACCTGCTTCACGTTGGCGTAGAAGGCCTTGGCAAGCGCGCTGTAGGTGCCCACCGACACGTTCGCCCACGTGCGCCCCTGCTTCCGGAACTGCGGGCGCATGAAGAGCGGGATGTTGGGCTCGTTCCAGATCTCCCAGTCGCGCACGCCGCGGGGCGTGTAGCGCGACGCCAGCGCGTAGGCGAAGTTGCCGTAGTCACCGGCCTTCAAGGGCCTGCGCGAGTTGTCGGGGAAGCGGGCCGACTTGGGTACCGACGGGTCGGCCGCCCAGTTCGGAGTGCCCCACACGGTCATCAGCACACGCACGCCGCGCTTGGCGGCCTGGTCGACGATCACGTCATAGGCAGACCAGTCGTACGCCGGGTCGTTCTGGTCCTTGGGGTTCTTCGGGCGCTTGGTGGCCACGACATCCCAGCGGGTGTCCACGCGGATGATCGACGCGCCCATGCGCGTCATGGTCTGCACGCGCGACTCGGCGTCCTTCGCCGGCACCTGGTACACGCGATCGTCCTGGATTCCCGCCACCGGCGAGATCGTCGGCACCCCCGCAACCGTGCCCTTCACGGCGCTGGGCTGCGCCGCCACGCCCCCGCACCCGGCAAGGGCGCCAACGGCGAGCGCCGCCAGGGCGCCTCGGGTCATCACGGTCTGCGTTCGGGTGCGCATGCGGCTGATGGCCTCCAGGAGGGATCTGTCGTTCTTCAGTTGGGGCCTCTCGTGCGCAGCGTGAGATGGGCGCGCGGCCCCCCGGACGAACCGCAGGGTAGGGCCGCCGGTCGACGCCCGGCAAGGAACGCGTTCCGGATGGATACGCGCTCATCACGAGATCCTTACGGCTTGGGCCGGGATTCCCCT
>CAZIQQ010000076.1:4770-8880 GCA_964541555.1 uncultured Bifidobacterium sp.
CACTCACGCCGCTTCCGGCGGCCCGCTCCCGACGTCCATGAGGTCCCGGGCCAGGTCGCCCACCGGCAGGCCGTCGGCCTCGGCCTGGTCGAGCGCCGTGGCGACGTCGTCGGCCAGCGCCAGCCGCAGGCGGATTGCCGCGTCGATCGCCGCCAGCCACTCGCTGATGCGGTCGCAGTGCACCAGCACCGCGCCGGGCTCACGGGCCATCGTCTCGGCCACGTCGTCCGCCAGCCGTGGGATCTCCACCCGGGCCTGCACCACGTCCTTCAGGGGGTGCCACCTGACCCCGAACCCGTGCTGGGCGTACTCCGTGATGCAGTGGCGGCTGCGCATGGCCGACACGATGGTCCGCACCCCCTGGTCGCTCCACCACGTCAGCTCGGCCTGCCGGCGGGCCACCCGGTGGCTGCGCCCTCCACCTCCCGGGCGCTCGGCGATGGCAAGCGAGCCCGGCACGATCCACGCGTGCACGGGAACCTTGATGGCGGCGGTCATTGGGCCCTCCGGTGTCGGTCGCTCTCACGCAGCCATCGTGCGCCGGATGGGCGTTACGCATCCACACCCGTGCGTGACGCCTTGGCGCCGCCTCTGCACCACCACTGCCCCCTTACGAAAGGCTTACCGTGCTCAGGGGAACCCCACACACGCAACGGCCTAGCGTGACCCCCACGTGATGTCCATCGGGGGAGCCACATCAATGAGGTACCGCACGCTCATCGCAACAGGGGTCGCAGCAGCCGGACTGGGATTGGCCGGCGGGGCCATGGCCGCGCCACAGGTGACGGCCGTCGACGCAGTGAAGACCGGCAAGACCAGGCTGTCGGTGGGAGTCACCACTCTCCGGGGAACCTCAGCCGAGGCCCCACGCATCACCGTGGCGGTGAAGCGCCGCATCGCCCGGGCACGGGTGACCGACTGGGACGCCGCTCTGGCCCCCGATGAGACCGTGCAGGCATTCGCGCGCATGAAGCGCGTGAGGTCGACCGTGGGCAGCACCCTCACCATCCGGGTGCGCGCATGCGACACCACCTGCGCCACCACCACCCACACCGTCACCGTTGCCGATGATGGCGACGGCACCAGCCCGGCCGCGCCGCTTCCGCCCGGCTCGGTCGATGCCAGTGGCGCCGGCGCAGTCGCCCTGGCTCACGTGGGCGTGGGCAGCACGCTCATCGAGGTGGAGCGCGCCGACGAGCACGGCGCCGCCTGGGAGGTCAAGGTGCTCCGCGCCGACGGTGCCCGCGTGAAGGTGTACGTGAACGCCGACGGGTCGATCCACTCATCGAGGGTCATCGAATTCCGCGCAGGGCGCAGCGACGACACGGGGCAGAAGCCGGCCCCGGCTCCCCTGCCGCCGGGGGCCATCACCGCCGATCAGGCATCGGCCATCGCCATCGCCCAGGTGGGCGCCGGCAGCACCGTGCGCGAGGTCGAGCGCGAGTACGGCGGTCCCGCGGTCTGGGAGATCAAGGTGACGCGAGCGGACGGCGTGAGGTTCGAGGTGAAGATCGCCGCCGACGGCACCGTGGTGCGCCTGGAGCAGGACGACTGAGCGAAGGCCGGGGCGCGGCGGCCCTCAGTCGGGGGTCGCCGCCGCCCGTATCCACTCGGGCACGGGCACGGGGGTGCGCCCGCCGCGCTCGATGCACACATGGGTGAGCTCGCCCTCGGCGCACAGCTGGTCGCCGCGCAGGAACCTGTGGCGGCTGCGGAATGAGGTGGTTCCCACCCCGCCCACCGACGTCTCGATGGTGATCATGTCGTCCAGCAGGATCCGCTGGTCGAACCGGCACCGGCTGTCGACGATGGGGATCCCCACGCCCTCATCCAGCAGCCGGGTGAACGGCCACCCCATGTCGGCCAGCCACTCGCACAGGCCCCGATCCATCCACCGGTAGGCGGTGGTGAAGTGGATCTGGCTGACGTCGATCTCCGACATCACGATGCGCCGGGTCTCGGTGCGTATGTGGGGCCCGGTGACAGTCACCGGCGCGAACCCTACGCCGCTTTTTCCCGCTACGAGCGCCCCGGTGCCAGGCACTTGACCGTGTGGGGGCTCCCAAGGGGGGAGCAAACGCGTGGCCCGGGCGTTGGTGCAACACGTGCTGCGGGAACCTTCCCGCGCAATCTCCGTTGCACAGGACTATCCATGCCACCACAATCGCCACCCCCCAGATGAACCCCTGATGGACGCTGCACACGACACCCCGCCCCGGCTCGGCACCCCCGTGGCCGGTGAGAGCGACGACGACGCCCGCCGGCGCCTGTGCCTTGCCGCCATGGCCGGCGCGCCCGGCCTGCTGCGGTACGCGGCCCGGTTCGCCCCCTCGCTGGAGGACGCCGAAGACGCCTACCAGCGCGGCATGGAGGTGGCGCTCACCAAGGGGCCCATCGGCCCCACCGAGGAGTTCGTGGCGTGGCTGCACGTGGTCATCCGCAACGAGGCCACCACCATGGCCCGGCGTCGCGGCCGCGAGACCCCCGCCGGCGACGACATCGTCACCGCGGTGGACGAACGGGGCGCCGAGGCCCGCGAGCCGGCGGCCGTGGCCGAGTGGCGCGAGCGCTACCGCACCCTGCAGGACGCCATGACATCGCTGAACGAGGCCGAGCGGGTGTGCCTGCTTCTTCGCACGGCCGGGGTGAGCCGCGCGGAGATCGGGTCGATGACCGGCTACACCGACCGCAAGGTCGAGCGATCCATCGTGCGGGCCCGCAAGCGCCTGCACGCCTGGCACCTCGACCTGGCGAAGGGCGAGCGCTGCGTCACGTTGCAGGATGCCCTCGAGCGCGTGGCCGACCGCGAGGCCGACGCCCGCGAGCGCCGGATGGTGTCGCGCCACGTGCGCCATTGCGGCACCTGCCGCGCAACGCTTCGCGCGCGGCGCCAGACCAACGCGGGAATCACGGTGCTGGTGCCAGTGGCGCTGGTGGGCGCGGGCGCGGCGGGCCTGGCCGTGCCCGACACCAGCCCGGCCGTCGACATGATGGAGCGCGGCACCGCGCGCCTCACGGTCACCGTGGGCCAGGCCTGGCAGGCGATGCTCGACCTGCCGTCACTGATGAGCGCCCGCATGGGAGCGGGGGCACTGGCCATCACCGTCGCCGGCGTGGCCGGGGTTCCCGTGGTGGCCAACACGATGAGCCCGGACCGCCAGGCCACCCAACCCGTGCCCGCGCAGGTCAGCACCACCGCCCTGGCCACCACCACCCCCACGGCGACCAGCCCCACCGACGCGGGCCTCAGCCAGACACAGCTGGACGCCATGGCCGAGATCGAGCGCATACGCGCAGAGGCCGACCGCGAGCGCCGGGCGGAACAGCAGCGCCTGCGCAGGCAGCGCGACCAGCAACGGGCCGCCGCTCGCGCGAAGGAGCGCGCCCAGGCCCAGGCGCCCGCGCAGCCAGCGCCCAGCGCCGCACCACCACAGCCCCAACAGTCGACCCCCGCCGCGAGCCCCGCGGCGCAACCGCAGCTGGAGTTCGGACCATGACAACCCCGCCCCGCAGGCCCACGCCGCCTGCCCTCGCGCTCATCGCGCTGGCCGCCATGGCAGCGGCATGCCACAGCGCCGTCGCCACCGACGGCAACCTCTACCCGCAGGGCACGGCCCCCTTCACCACCGGGTCGATGCTCTCGGCAAGCCAACCCGCCCCCGCCGTGGTGCAGCTGAACGCCGCCGCCACCTCGGCCGCTCCCACCGGACCGCAGTTCTCGATGGGATGGGGCTGCCCCGTGCCGGGCAGCGAGATCGCCTCGGTGCAGTGGAGCGCCCTGCGGTACGCGGCGGCATCCAGCGCCGCCGTGCAGGTGGTGGCCAACGGCCAGCGCGTGTGGGCCGAGTCAGACGCCGGCATGCCGCAGTCACCCGCCGGCGGGCGCGGCTACGGCCTGGGCCTGCCGGGCGGCACGTGCGACCTCAAGCTCGAACTGGTGCAGGGCGAACGCCGCCAGCAGCACGCGCGGGTGTGGTGGATCGGCGGCACCGGCACGGTCATCCGCGATGTCGCGCCGCCCTCGGCCCAGGTGGTCAGCACGCCCGCGGGGTGGATCAACTCATCGCAGCAGTCGGCGGGGATCGCCTGGCAGGCGGCCGACAACTTCGG
>CAZIQQ010000077.1:0-3202 GCA_964541555.1 uncultured Bifidobacterium sp.
AGAAGTGCGACCCGTACCTCAACGTGGACCCGGGCACCATGAGCCCGTTCCAGCATGGCGAGGTGTTCGTCACCGAGGACGGCGCCGAGACCGACCTCGACCTGGGCCACTACGAGCGCTTCACCGACGAGGCGCTCACGCGCACGTCGAACATCACCACGGGCTCGGTGTACGACGCGGTCATCCGTCGCGAGCGGCGGGGCGATTTCCTCGGCGCGACCGTTCAGGTGATCCCGCACATCACCAACGAGATCAAGGACCGCATCAAGCAGGCGGCGACGTCCTCGAACGCCGACGTGGTCATCGTGGAGATCGGCGGCACGGTGGGCGACATCGAGTCGCTGCCCTTCCTCGAGTCGATCCGGCAGCTGCGCAACGACGTCGGCCGCGACAAGGTGGCCTTCGTCCACGTGACCCTCGTGCCGTTCCTCGAGGTGGCGGGGGAGCTCAAGACCAAGACGACGCAGCACTCGGTCAACGAGCTGCGCGGCATCGGAATCGAGCCCGACGTGCTGGTGCTGCGGTCCGACCGTCCGCTCGACGCAGGCGTGCGCGAGAAGATCGCCCTGTTCGGGGGTATCGCGCCCGAGGCCGTCATCTCGGCGGAGGACTCCGACGACATCTACAAGGTGCCGATCGCCATGGAGGCCGAGGGGCTCGACCGCGTGGTGTGCGACCGCCTGGGGCTTCCGCTGCACGACATCGACCTCAGCGACTGGCGCGCTGTGGTTGATCGCCTGGGCAAGACCCGCGGCACCGCGCGCATCGCGCTGGTGGGCAAGTACGTGCAGCTGCACGACGCCTATCTGTCGGTGGCCGAGGCCCTGAAGCACGGCGGCCTGCAACACGGGGTGGAGGTCGACATCGACTGGATCGACGCCGACGCATCCGACCTGGCTGACCGCCTGCGCCAGTGCGACGGCGTGCTGGTGCCCGGCGGGTTCGGCGGGCGCGGGGTGGAGGGCAAGATCGAGGCCGCGCGCATCGCCCGCGAGGAGGGCATCCCGTACCTGGGCATCTGCCTGGGCATGCAGATCGCGGTCATCGAGTTCGCGCGCAACGTGTGCGGCATGGACGGGGCGAACTCCACCGAGTTCGACCTGGAGACCCCCTACCCGGTCATCGACCTGCTTCCCGAACAGCGCCAGATCGAGGAGCGCGGCGGCACCATGCGCCTGGGCGGCGGCCCGGTGGCACTGGTGCCCGGAACCATCGTTCGGGGGCTGTACGGGGATGTCGACTCCATCCAGGAGCGCCACCGCCACCGGTACGAGGTGAACCCCGTACTGCGCCCGCAGCTCGAGGAGAAGGGCCTGGTCACATGTGGGCGGTCGCCCGACGGCCGCCTGGTGGAGTGCATCGAGCTCACCGACCACCCGTTCTTCGTGGCCAGCCAGTACCACCCGGAGTTCAAGAGCAGGCCCACCCGCCCGCAGCCGCTGTTCAGCGCCTTCGTGGGCGCGGCCGCCGCACGCGCGGGCGTGGGTGGCGGCGGCGGCGTCGCCGCATCCCACGCCGCGTGAGCACCCTCGACGCCCCGGCGCTGTCGGAGGTCGTGCGCCTGTTCGCGCGCCTCTGCGAGATCCCGTCGCCATCCGGTGACGAGGGCGCCATGGCGGACGCCGTGCTGCTCGAGCTGTCCCGCATGGGCGCGGAGATCACCCAGGACGACGCCGCGCAGGCACTGCCGAACGCGGGCTGCAACAACATCGTGGCCCGCTTCGCCCCCACGGCCGAGGGGGTGCCGATCATGTTCTGCGCACACCTCGACACCGTGCCCGTGCTCGGGCCCATCGAGGTGGTTCAGGACGGCGAGTACCTGACCAACCGCCACGAGGCGATCCTGGGCGGAGACGACAAGGCCGCCGTGGCGGCCATGCTGCATGCCGTGGATCGGGTGGTGCACGAGGGCATCCCGCACGCCGGCATCGAGCTGGTGTTCACCCCGTGCGAGGAGGTCGGCCTGCGGGGCGCCGCGCACTTCGACCCCTCCGTGCTGCGTGCGGCGTATGGCTTCGTGTACGACCACACGGGTGAGCTCGGGGGCATCGTCACCTCGGCGCCCACGCACAAGGAGATCCACGTGACCGTGCGGGGCGTGGCAGCCCACGCCGGCATACGCCCCGAGGCCGGCCGCAGTGCCATCACCGCCGCATCGCGTGCCATCGCCGCCATGCCGCTGGGGCGCATCGACGACGCCACCACCGCGAACATCGGCACCATCCGCGGCGGATCGGCCACCAACGTGGTGGCCGAGGAGTGCACCATCGCGGCCGAGTGCCGCTCCCGCGACCCCGAGGCCCTCGACCGGCAGATCACGGCCATGCTCGACGCCTTCACCTGGGCCGCCACCGAGTGCGAGTGCGACGTGGAGATCAGCGTGCGCGACCACTTCACGGGCTACGACCTCGCCGAGGACGCCCCCCAGGTGGCCCTGGCCGCCCGGGCGCTGTCCGAGTGCGGGTTCGAGCCACGCTTCGTGGCATCGGGCGGTGGATCCGACGTCAACGCATTCCTGCTGAACGGCTTCGCGTCGGTGAACCTGTGCAACGCGATGGTCGACGTGCACACGCCCGACGAGCGCATCCGCATCGTCGACATCGAGGCCATGGTGGACGTGACGCTGGCGATCATCGCCGGCGCCCGCGCGTGAGCGGGGACCCGCGCGGGGGAGAGGGTGGCCGGCCCATCGAGGGGCTTTCGGTGGAGTCGCGCGAGCCGGTGTACGCCGGGGAGGTGGTTGACCTCTCGGTGATGCGCTATCGGCGCCCGGACGGCCTGGTGGTGAGGCGGGAGGTCATCGCGCACCCCGGGGCCGTGGTGATGGTCCCGGTGGAGCAGGACCACGTGCTGATGGTGCGCCAGCCCAGGGAGGCCGTGGGGGAGTACCTGCTGGAACTCCCGGCCGGCAAGCTCGACGTGCCGGGCGAGCCGCCGCTCGAATGCGCGCGCCGGGAACTCGCCGAGGAGGTCGGGCGGGCAGCCGGCACGTGGCAGGACTGGGGAGGGTTCTTCACGGCCCCGGCGATCCTCGAGGAGTACATCCACTGCTTCCTGGCCACCGATCTGGTGCCCGTGGATCATGCGCCCATCGCCGAGGAGGCCATCGAGGTCGTGCCCTGGCCGCTTGCCGATCTCGATGGCCTCATCGCGGTGGTGCACGACGCCAAGAGCCTCATCGGACTGCTCAGGCTGCGGGGCC
>CAZIQQ010000077.1:3302-8838 GCA_964541555.1 uncultured Bifidobacterium sp.
CGCGCTCGTCGCGGCGTCTGCGGTGCTTGCGCCCGCACTCGCGCTGACCTCCAGTGCGTCCGCGGCCGTGAGCACGTCCAGCTCGAAGTACTTCCTGCAGGGCGGGCCCTCGCCCGTGAAGGACATCAAGGTGTCGGGCTACGACGGCAAGTCCGTGTACGTGGCTGTCAGGAGCAACACCGGCTTCGTCAGCGTGTCGAAGACCACCGGCCTGTCGCTGCCGTTCGGCTACAGCTCGTTCTCGGGTAGCCTCGGCACGAGTGGGAGCATCGCCTTCACCGGCAGCCAGGCAGATGTCAACGCCGCCCTGGCGACCCTGCAGGTGAACATCGGGGGCACCTCCACCAAGTCCGTCACAGTCCAGGTGACCGCGTTCGACAACGGCAACGGTCTGGCCTACAACCCGGCCAACGCGCACTTCTACAAGTTCGTCCCGGGCAAGGTCAGCGGTAACGCGGCACTGGTCAACGCCGAGAACAGCCGTGAACTCGGGCTGAGCGGGTACCTCGCATCGATCACGAGCGAGGAGGAGAACGAGTTCGTCGCCACCAAGCTCCAGGGGGCCGATGGCACCGTTGCGAAGAACGTCTGGATCGGCGCGCGCGACGCCGACACCGAGGGTGACTGGGTCTGGAAGGGCGGCCCCGACAACGGCGTGCAGTTCTGGAAGGGGTGCCGTCCCGCCAGCGGTGGAGCGGCCTACGAAGGTCGTTTCTCGTCGTGGGCCCCCGGCGAGCCCAACAACTGGAACTCGTCCCTCTGCCAGGTGGAGAACAGCCCCACCCTCGGCGAGGACTGCGCGATCATCAACAAGTACTCACCGACCTCCGCCCCGCCCGACAACGCCTTCTTCCAGAAGCTCTGGAATGACCTGCCGTGCAGCTACGGCACTGGCGCCAACGACATCGTGGCGGGCTACGTCGTCGAGTTCGGCAACAAGACGACCGGCGGCGACTTCACCAATGTCGACATCGTCGCGAGCACGCTGTCCGTCGCGGTGCCGGCTGCCAGGCCCACGTTCCTCGACAGGCTCTTCAACCTCTTCGGGTTCAAGAAGAAGGTGCTGCCGAAGGGCTTCAAGCTCACGGTGAAGAAGCCGAAGACCAAGACGGCCCCTGCGCAGACCATCACCTGCCCGCAGGTGAAGAAGACCCGCTTCAGCTACACGCTGCTGTTCACGGAGCCGGGTCGCTACTCGTTCTACTTCACGGACTCGCGCGGCAAGCGGATCCCGATGGAGTGCGGTACGAAGATCAAGACCCGGGTCATCACCGAGGCCATCTCGGCGCCGGTGATCCAGTCGGTGAAGGACAACGAGAAGCCGGTCATCACGGCGTACCTGAAGACGAGCAGCGTCGGTGGCACGCGGGACTACCCGCTGTTGAACGTCATCCTCAAGCGCAAGGACGGCACCCTGGTGCGCCAGGACCAGCCGAACCCGCCGCTCGCGGGAACCCCGATCCGGTAGCCGGGGCCGCATAGGAAGTGCCCAAGGGGGGCAGGCACCGTCGGTGCCTGCCCCCCTTCTGTGTCTGCTCGCCGGCGGGAGCCCCCTGCGGCCCGCGGCTTCAGTCCCTGCGGCCCCGGATGTCGTGCTCGAGCTCGTCGAGGGCCTTGCGCATGGCCTGGATCTTGCGCTCGGTCTCCTGCTCGGCATCGCTCAGCGTGAGCCTGTCCTCTGCATCCTGCTGGCTCCGGTGGCGTGCCCGGGCCTCCTCGAGGGAGTTCACCATGATGCCGATGAGCATGTTGAAGAAGATGAACACGGCCAGCAGCACGAAGACGATGAAGAACAGCCACGACCAGTTGCTGGTGGCGTTCACGGCATCGGCGGCCACGGTGTTCCACCCCTCGAGGGTGAGCACCTGGAACAGGGTGATCATCGCGGTGCCGATGTCGCCCCACTGCTCGGGCAGCAGCGCCCCGTAGAGCATCCAGCCGATGATGCCGAACAGGTAGAGCACGAAGATGATGAGCAGGAACAGCGAGGCGATCGGCAGCACCGATCGCGCAAGCCCGCTGATGATGACCCGCAGGTCGGGCAGCACCGACACCACCCGCACCACCCGCAGCAGGCGCACCAGGCGCAGCAGCTGGGCGTTGCTGGACACCCCGGGGATGAATACGGCCCCGATGACGATGATGTCGAAGATGTGCCAGCCGCTCCTGAAGAAGTCGGCGGGATGCGTGGCGAACGCCCCGAATCGCAGCAGGATCTCGACGATGAAGATGCCGAGGAAGATCTCGTTGGCCAGCGTGAGGCCGTCGCCGTACCGGTCGTTCACCGCCGGGTAGGTCTCGAGCCCGATCACCACGGCGTTCAGCGCGATGACGCCCACGATGAACGGGTTGAACCAGCGGGCATCGACGATGCCGCCGCAGGTGCGCTCGATGCGTGCCCTGATGCTGGGGGTGGCGGCGTCCATCAGGCGTGCAGGCTAGGAGACCCGGCAGTCGGGTGCCATCGACGCATGGGGGTCAGCGGGTGCCCAGCCTCCGCAGGGGAGAAAGGGCGAACGCCCCGAGCACCAGCATGAGACCCGCGGCGGCCAGCAGCCCGGGCCAGGTCTCCGACCAGATGACGGTGCCGGTCAGCTGCGCGCTGCGCATGGCGTCGAGGATGTACGTGACCGGGTTGTACCGGGCCACGGCTCCCAGCCAGCCGTGCATGGCGTCGAGCGGCACGTACGCGACCGACATGAAGACCGACAGGAACACGACCAGCTGCATGATGGGTGCGGCCTGCACCGTCCTGGTGCGCAGCGCCACGCCGATGGCCCAGAACGATGCGGCCGCGGCGAACATCAGCGCGAACAGGATGATGAGCAGCGTCGATGCCACCCCGGGCAGCATGACGCCGCCGATGATGCCCGCGATGAAGACCACGGCGGTGGTGACGATGCTGCGGGCCTGTGCGGCGAGCATGGGCCCGAGCACCAGCGCGAGGCGGGGCGCCGGACTCGACTGCAGGCGATCGAAGAAGCCGCCCTCGAGGTCGCGGGCGAGCGTCATGCCCGAGTTGATGCCCGCGAAGCCCGCCCCCATCGTGGCCGCCATGGGGATGGTGAAGGCCAGGTACGACTCGCCCGCGAACTGCGGCAGCGCGCCGATGCCATGGAACGCGCCGGCCGTGGCGATGAGGATGAACAGGGGCATCACCAGCGACGGTATGAACACCGATGGCACCCGGCGCACCAGCAGCAGGTTGCGGCCCGCGAGGCCCAGGCTGACCGTGAGGGTCCTCATGCCGCTTCCCTCAGCCTGCGCCTGAGGGCCAGCGCCGATGCCCCGATGGTGATGACGCCCAGCCCCAGGGCGATGCCGATACCCGCGAGCGTGGTCCAGATGGTGGCGCCCCCGATGATCTCCAGGCGCATGGCCTCCACGAGGTAGCTGATGGGGTTGGCGCGGGCCACGGCGGCGTACCAGCCGGTCATGGTCTCGATGGGGAAGAAGGCCGACGAGAAGAACAGCAGGGCGAAGAACAGGGGGAACATCCCCTGCACGGCCTCGCCCGAGCCGGTGCGGAGCGCCAGGAACACCCCGAGGCCCCCCACCGCTGCGGCGAACAGCACGGCGATGACGACCACCACGATGATGCCGGTGACGCCGCCCTGCACGCGCGCCCCGCCGATCCACGCGATGGCGATGAACAGCACCGCCTGGAAGAGCCCGAGGGCCATCGACGCGCCCAGGCGACCGGTCAGGATGGCCACTCGGGAGGTGGGGGATGCCACCAGCCGGTCGAAGAACCCGCCCTCGATGTCGGTGGCGAACGCGGCCCCTGCGGAGGTGCCGGCGATCAGGACGCCCTGCACGATGGCGCCGCATACGGCGAAGTCGAGGAAGCCCCGAACGGGGGGGAAGCCCGGTACCACGCCCGGGGCACCGCCGAACGAGGCCGTGAAGATGGCCATCAGCACCAACGGGAAGAACAGGGCGGGGAACCACGCCTGGGGCAGGCGCACCGTGGTGACGATGGACCGCCATGCCAGCGCGGCGGTCTGGCGCGCGGCCGGCGCGGCCGTGCTCACGCCGGGGCCGTGTCGGCGCCCTCGAGGTGCCGCCCCGTGCACTTGAGGAACACGTCGTCGAGGCTGGGCTCGGCCAGGTCGATGGCCTGGAACCGCACCCCGGCGTCGTCGAGGGCGCGAACGGCGTCGGCCATCGCCGACGAGCCGCCGGGCAGGCGCACGCCCGCCCCCCCGTCCACCGAACCCGGCACGATGGCCCCGAAGCGGCTGAGCACACCGGCGATGTCGTCGGGCGTGGAGCCCTCGCCGGCGGTCACCGTGAGGAGGGGCTCGCCGATGCCGGCCTTGAGCGCGGCGGGCGAACCATCGGCCACGATGCGGCCGCCGTCGATGATCGCAACCCGGTCTGCCAGCTGGTCGGCCTCTTCCAGGTACTGGGTGGTGAGGAAGATGGTCGTGCCGTGCTCGTCGTTCAGGCGGCGCACCTCCTCCCAGAGGGTGACCCGGGAGGTCGGGTCGAGCCCGGTGGTGGGCTCGTCGAGGAACAGCACCACCGGTTCGTGCACCAGCGACAGGGCCAGGTCGAGCCGGCGGCGCATGCCGCCCGAGTACGTGCCCACACGCCTGTCGGCGGCGTCCTCCAGGCCCACGCGCCCCAGCAGGTCGTCGGCCCGTGCCCGGCACCCGGCGCGCGTGAGCCCGTGCAGCACCCCCTGCAGGCGCAGCAGCTCACGACCGGTCATGTAGGGGTCGATGGCGGCGTCCTGCAGCGCCACGCCGATGCGCCTGCGCACGGCGTTCGGGTCGCCCGCCACGTCATACCCGGCCACCCGCGCGGTGCCCGAGGTGGGGCGCAGCAGCGTCGTGAGCATGCGCACCATGGTGCTCTTGCCGGCGCCATTGGGGCCCAGAAACCCGAAGATGCCGCCGGAGTCCACGACCAGCGATACGCCGTCCACCGCGCGCACGCCGCCCTTGAACTCGCGCACGAGGTCGCGCGTCTCGACGGCCGGTCCATTCACCGGGCCAACCCTACAGCGATCACATCCGTGCGGGTGCGCGGGGTGTCGCGGCTAGGATCACCCGCATGCCGAAGGGTGAGGATCAGGCGGAGCGGCTTGCGCGCCTCGCGCGCGAGGCCCACGAGCGCGCGGCGGCCCACGACCTGGCGGCCGACGGCGGCGAGGCCAGCGACGCGCACCACCATCCCGCCGAGGCCGCCACCGATGCCGAGGCCCGCGAGCGCGAGCTCAGGGCACACCTGCGCCTGCTCGAGGAGGAGGAGCGCCTGCTGCGGCTGGCCGAGGCCGCCCAGCGCGGCGAGTACGGCATCTGCGCCGACTGCGGCCAGGAGATCCCCGCCGCGCGGCTGGAGATCGTGCCGGATGCCGAGCGGTGCGTTGCCTGCCAGGAGGCCGCGTCCGGCGGCCGTCGGCGCTAGGCGCCGGGTGAACCCGCCGTGACGGGGCGCGCCAGGCGCCAGAGCGCCGCAACGCCCACGCCCCATACGAGGCCGGCCACGCCCACGTGGAACACCACGACCTCCCACGGCAACTGCGTGC
>CAZIQQ010000078.1:0-8697 GCA_964541555.1 uncultured Bifidobacterium sp.
ACGTCGAGGTCGACGAACCAGACGTTGGCGTCGCATCCCGCCGCGATGGCGGCCTGGGCCTCCGGGGGCACCGGGGAGTCGACCGTCACGCCCATGGTGGCCTGCCCGTCCAATGAGCGACCGACCGCCATCGAGGCGATGTTGATGCCCTCCGCGGCCATCGTGGTGCCGACGGTGCCGATCTTGCCGGGGGTGTCCGCGTAGCGCAGGATGCCCACATGCGGGGCCAGTTCGAGCTCGATCGACTGTCCCAGCACCTCGACCAGGCGCGGGCGCGACGTGCTGCCCACGGTGGTGCCGGCAACCGATGCGTCGCCGATGGTCACCTTGAGGCGGCTGGTGTAGTCGCGCGACACCGACGTGGCCGAGTCGCTCCACTCGATGCCGCGCTCGCGGGCGCGATCGGCGGCGTTCACCATGTTGACGGTCTCCACCGTGTGGCCCGACAGCGCCCCGGCCAGCACCGCCGTGACCAGCAGGCGGATGTCGTGCTCGGCGATCTCACCCTCGCACGTGACCTCAATGGAGCCCTCGATGCCCCCTGCGATGCCGGCGGCCAGGCGACCCAGGTGGCCCGCAAGCGGCAGGAAGGGGCCCACCGTGGCCATGGTCTCGGCGGAGACCACCGGGATGTTCACGGCGCTGGTGACCACGCCGCCGGTGAGGGCGGCCGCCACCTGCTCGGCGCAGGCGATTCCCGCGCGCTCCTGGGCCTCGCCCGTGGATGCGCCCAGGTGCGGCGTGACGATGATGCCCGGCACGCCGAAGTAGGGGCTCTCGGTGGCGGGCTCGTCGGGGAACACGTCGATGGCCGCACCGGCCACGGTGCCGGCCTCAATGGCCGCCACGAGGTCCTCGGCCACGATCAGGTCGCCACGGGCGTCGTTGATGATGCGGACGCCGGCACGCATCTTCCCGAGCGAGTCGGCATTGATGAAGCCGCGGGTCTCGGGCGTGGATGCCACGTGCAAGGTGATGAAGTCGCACTGCGGGTAGAGCTCGTCGAGGGAGTCCATCTTCTCGACGCCCATCTCGCGGTAGCGGGCGTCGGCCACGAAGGGGTCGTACGCCACCACGCGCATTCCCAGCCCGAGGGCGCGCTCCGCCACCAGCTGGCCGATGTTGCCGAAGCCGATGACCCCCAGCGTCTTGCCGGTGACCTCGATGCCGCCGAACTTCGAGCGCTCCCAGCGGCCGTCCACCAGCGCCATGTGCGCCTGGGGGATGTTGCGGGCCTGCGCGAGCATGAGCGCGATGGCGTGCTCGGCCGCCGACACGGCGTTGGACCCCGCGGCGTTTACCACCACGATGCCCCGCTCGGTGGCCGCCCCGACGTCCACGTTGTCCACGCCCGTGCCCGCGCGCCCGATCACCCGCAGGCGCGGGGCCTGGGCGATGAGGGCGGCGGTCACCTTGGTGGCGCTGCGAACCACGAGGGCGTCGTAGGGCGCGATCTTCACGGCCAGCTCATCAGCCGACCACTCCAGCTCGACATCCACCTCGCCCACGGAGCGGAGCACGTCGATGCCCCCCTCCGCGATCTTCTCCGTGACGAGGATGCGCGGACGGTCACTCATATGCGATGGGGCTCCCGGCTCAGAACTCGGTGTCGATCCAGTCCATCATGCCGCGGAGCTTCTTGCCGGTCACCTCGATGGGGTGGTTGGCCTGGGCCTCCGCTGTGGCGTTGAAGTTCGGGAGGCCCGCCTTGTACTCGGCGATCCACTCCCTGGCGAACTCACCGCTCTGGATCTCGGACAGGATCTTGCGCATCTCGGCGCGGGTGTCATCGGTGATGATGCGCTTGCCGCGGGTGAGGTCGCCGTACTCGGCCGTGTTCGAGATGGAGTACCGCATGCCGGCGATGCCCTTCTCGTACATGAGGTCGACGATCAGCTTCACCTCGTGCAGGCACTCGAAGTACGCGAGCTCCGGCGGGTAGCCGGCCTCGGTGAGGGTGTCGAAGCCCGCGCGCACGAGCTCGGTGAGCCCGCCGCACAGCACGACCTGCTCGCCGAAGAGGTCCGACTCGCACTCGTCGCGGAAGGTGGTGGGAATCACACCTGCGCGCGTGCAGCCGATTCCCTTGCAGTAGGCACGGGTGAGCGCATCGGCGTTGCCGGTGGCGTCGACCTCGACGGCCATGAGGCCGGGCACGCCCTTGCCCTCGGTGTACTGGCGACGCACCAGGTGGCCCGGACCCTTGGGGGCTGCCATGGCCACGTCCACGCCCTCGGGGGGCGTGACGGTGCCGAAGTGGATGGCGAAGCCGTGGGCGAAGAGCAGCATGTTGCCGGGCTCGAGGCCCTCGGCGATGTCGGCGGCGTAGACGTCACCCATGATCTCGTCGGGCACGAGGATCATCACCATGTCGGCCTTCCTGGTGGCCTCCAGCGGGGACAGCACCTCGAGGCCGTCGGCCTTCGCCTTGGCGGCCGACTGCGAGTCGGGGCGCAGGCCCACCACCACGTCGACGCCCGACTCCTTCAGGTTCAGCGCGTGGGCGTGGCCCTGGCTGCCGTAGCCGATGATGGCAACGGTCTTGCCATCGAGGAGGCTCAGGTCGGCGTCGCCGTCGTAGATCATCTTCAGCTCGTCGCTCATCTGGTCTTTCTTCGCCTAGGTGGTCTTGCCGCCGCGGCCCAGTGCCACGACGCCCGTGCGGACCATCTCGACCAGACCGTTGTTCCGCAGGAGCTCCTCGAGGTTCTCGAGTTCCGCGGTGGTGCCGGTGGCCTGGATGATCAGGGATTCACTCGTCACGTCGACGATCTCGCCCTTGAAGATCTCCACCAGGGCCAGCACGTCTGAGCGCGCCGTGTCCTTGGTCGAGACCTTGAAGAGACCGAGTTCGCACGCGACCATGTTGTCGGGATCGAGGTCCCGCACCTTGATCACGTTGATCAGCTTGTCGAGCTGCTTCGTGATCTGCTCCACGGGGAAGCGCGAGGCGTCCACCGTGATGGTCATGCGCGAACGGTCGTCGCGCTCTGTGGGACTCACCGTGAGGGAGTCGATGTTGTAGCCACGTCGGGTGAACATCCCCGCGACGCGCGACAGCACGCCCGGCTTATTCTCGACGAGGACGGAGAGGGTGTGCTGGCTCACGGCGCGGGAGCATACCCGACGGGGAGCCCGCGTCTGCCCCGCGGGATTTGCTCCAGTCGCCATGAGCAGCGCAAGGGACCGGGGCTGCGCCCCGGAGCCAGGGCGGCAATGGTCTTCCCTCCGCAATTCCCCCGGCGCAGTCCCTCCCCGATTCCCACTGGAATCAGGAGCCCAGAACCGCCTCGCGCACCAGCTTCTGCACGGACTGGGGGTTGGCGCGGCCGCCGGTCTGCTTCATCGCCTGGCCCACGAAGAAGCCCAGGACCTTGTCCTTGCCGTCGCGCAGTTGCTGGGCCTGGTCCGGGTTGGCGGCCACCAGTTCGGCCACGATGGCAGCGAGATCGCCCTCGTCCATGGCGGCGAGGCCCTTCGACTCCACGACCGCGGCCGGCTGGTCGCCGGTCTCGATCATGCCGGCGAGCACCTCCTTGGCAGCGGGCACGGACACCGTGCCGGCTGCGAGCAGGTCGACCAGCGCGGCCACGTGGGCCGGGGTCACCTTCGACTGCCAGGGCTCCTCGCCGGTCTCGCGCAGCTGGGCGCGCAGCTCGCCGCGGATCCAGTTGGCACATGCCTTGGGGTCGGCCAGCGCGGCGGCCTGCATGAAGTACTCCACCAGCTCGGGGCTCTCGGTGAGCACCTCGGCGTCCTCGGCCGACAGCCCCATCTCGGCCACCATGCGGCGGCGCAGCGGCACCGGCAGCTCGGGCTGCTCGGCGCGCAGCGACTCCACCCACGCGGGGTCGGGCACCACCGGCACCAGGTCGGGCTCGGGGAAGTACCGGTAGTCGTGCGACTCCTCCTTGGAGCGCAGCGACGTGATGTGGCCGGTCTCGGGCTCGTAGTGCACGGTCTCCTGCGAGATGCGCCCGCCCTCGGACAGGATCTGCTGCTGCCGGGCGATCTCGGCCTCGATGCCGCGCTCGAGGAACCGGAACGAGTTCATGTTCTTGAGCTCGGTCTTGGTGCCCAGCTCGTGCGAGCCCACGGGGCGGATCGACACATTGGCGTCGGCCCGCATGGAGCCCTCCTCCATGGAGCAGTCGCTCACGCCCAGGAACAGCAGCGTCTGGCGCAGCTGGCGCAGGAAGGTGGCCACGTCCGACCCCGAGCGCAGGTCGGGCTCGGTGACGATCTCCACCAGCGGCGTGCCGCCGCGGTTGAAGTCGACCACCGACCCCTCAGCACCCGCGCGGCGACCGCCCTCGTGCGTGAGCTTGGCGGCGTCCTCCTCGAGGTGCGCACGGGTGATGCCCACCTTCAGCTCGCTGCCGTCGTCGCGGATGGCGATGAACTCGCCGCGGCCGCAGATGGGGATGTCGAACTGGCTGACCTGGTATGCCTTGGGCAGGTCGGGGTAGAAGTAGTTCTTGCGGTGGAAGATCGAGCGAGGGGCGATCTCGCAGCCCAGCGCCAGGCCGATCACCAGGGCGCGGCGGATGGCCTCCTCGTTCACCACCGGCAGCACGCCGGGGTGCGCCAGGCACACCGGGCAGGTGTGGGTGTTCGGCGGGTCGCCGAACGACAGCTCGCACCCGCAGAACATCTTCGTGCGGGTGGACAGCTGCACGTGGATCTCCACGCCGATGACGGGCTCATAGGCGCTCACGTGGCAAGCCCCGGGGGCCGGGTGTCGAATGCGATGGCCTGCTCGATGGCGTGGGCGGCGTCGAACAGGCGGTTCTCGCTGAACGCCGGGCCGGCCAGTTGCAGGCCCACGGGAAGGCCGTCGGACAACCCGCAGGGGATCGAGATGGCGGGCACGCCGGCCAGGCTCACCGGGATCGTGCACACGTCGGCCAGGTACATGGCGTAGGGGTCGGCCGTGCGGTCGCCCAGCGGGAACGCCACGGATGGCGACGTGGGAGATGCCAGCAGGTCGACCTGCTCGAACGCCTGCGCGAACTCTCGCACCATGAGCGTGCGCACCTTCTGCGCTCGGCCGTAGTACTGGTCGTAGTAGCCGGATGCCAGCGCGAACGTGCCCAGCATGATGCGGCGCTTGACCTCCGGGCCGAACAGGTCGCCGCGGGTGATCTCGTACTGGTCGAGCAGGTTGTCGGCGTCCACGGACGGCCCGTACCTGATGCCGTCGAACCTCGCGAGGTTCGACGAGCACTCGGCCGGCGCCAGCACGTAGTAGGTGGCCAGCCCGCTGAGCGACGTGGGCAGGCTGATGGGCACCACCGTGGCACCCAGGTCCTCCATCGTGCGGAGCGAGGCCTCGATGGCCGCCTTCACGCCGGGCTCGATGCCCTCGCCCATGAGCTCCTCGACCACGCCGACGCGCAGGCCGGACATGTCGGTGGCAGTGGGCAGTGCGATCTCGCCGGGCCAGTCGAGCGAGGTGGAGTCCATCGGGTCGCGCCCCACCATGTGCCTCAGCAGCAGGGCGCTGTCGGCCACGGTACGGCTGAACGGCCCCACCTGGTCGAGCGACGATGCGAAGGCGATGAGGCCGTAGCGCGACACCGCCCCGTAGGTGGGCTTCATCCCGACGATGCCGCACAGGGCCGCCGGCTGCCTGATGGACCCACCGGTATCCGACCCCAGCGACCAGGGCACCTGCCGCTGGGCCACCGACGCCGCCGAACCCCCGCTGGAGCCACCCGGCACGCGGCCGTGGTCCCAGGGGTTCAGAGTGTTCTTGTATGCGGAGTTCTCGGTGCTCGACCCCATGGCGAACTCGTCCATGTTGGTCTTGCCCACCACGATGGCGCCGGCGTCCTGCAGCCGCTGCACGCACGTGGCGGTGTACACCGGACGGAAGCCCTCGAGCATGCGGGATCCCGAGGTGGTCACCACGTCGCGCGTGGAGAGGGCGTCCTTGATGCCGATGGGCACGCCGCCCAGCGCGGGGCGGCTGGGCATGGCGTCGATCTCGCGCGCACGGGCACGGGCGCCCTCGGCGTCGATGGCCAGGAAGGCCTCGACGTCATCGGCTTCCACCGCCGCCAGGTGGGCGTCCACCAGCTCGAGCGAGGTGGTCTCCCCCGCCTCGAGCGCGGCGATCTGCTCGACGGCGCTGAGGTCGCGCAGCGACATCAGTCCATCCTCGGAACGCCGAAGGAGCCATCCACGACGTCCGCGGCCTCGCGAAGGGCGTCGTCGCGGGACAGGCCCGGCCGGGGCACGTCGGGGCGCAGCACGTTCTCGACGGTGATCACGTGAGTGGTGGGCTCGACGCCGTCGAGGTCCATCGCGCGGATGGCGTCGATGTGCTCGAGGATGCCCGAGAGTTCCTCGCGCATCACCTGCTGCTCGTCGGGGGTGAGGCGCAGGCGTGCGAGCCGCGCGACGTGATTCACCGTTGATTCGTCGATCATCGGCGGGGGACTGTAGCCGAGGCGCCGCCGCACGGCTGGTACCGTCGGGCCATGCACGGCGAGCTCGAGCTGATCCGCCTCATCGCCGCGCGGGCGGGCATGCGCGGGGGCGTGAGTGTGGGCATCGGGGACGATGCCGCGGTGCTCGACGACGGCACCGTGCTGGCCCTCGACATGGTGGTCGATGGCGTGCACGTGAGCCGCGCCACGCACTCCCCCGCCGACATCGGGCACACCGCGCTTGCAGTGAACCTGTCGGATGTCGCCGCCATGGGCGCCACGCCCGTCGCGGCGATGGTTGGCCTGGGCGTGCCCGATGACCTCCCGGCGGACGACGTCGACCAGATGTACCGGGCCATGGACGCCCTGGCCGGGGAGTACTCGATGTCGGTGGTGGGCGGCGACGTGTCGGCGTCCCCCGTGCTGAGCCTGTCGGTGGCCATCTGCGGGCGCGCCGGTGACGGCGTGCGCCCCGTGCTGCGATCGGGCGCCAGGTCGGGAGACCTGCTCGTGGTATCGGGGCCTCTCGGGGCGTCGGCGGCGGGCCTTGTACTGCTGCGCGACCCGTCGATCGGGGTGGGCATCACCAATGCCGACGCCTTGATGCAGGCGCACCGCAGGCCAATCCCCCTGGTGGACGACGGCCTGCACCTGGCCGAGGCCGGCGCCAGCGCGATGCTCGACGTATCGGATGGCCTGCTGCTCGATGCCGACCGCATGGCCCGGGCATCGGGCCTGCGCGCGCAGATCGACCTGGGCGCCGTGCCTCGCGCCGACGGGGTGGATGACGTGGCCGCGGCCGTCGGGATGGCCCCTGATCTCTTCGCTGCGACGGGGGGCGAGGACTACCAGCTGCTGGCGGCCATGCCGCCGGGCACGGGGCTGGAGCCCCACGTCACCGTGATCGGGCGAATGACCGATGGCGTGCCCGGGGTCAGCGCCCTGCGCGACGGAGTGGATGTGACCCCGGCCCGGCTGGGCTGGGAGCACGGAGGGGCCTAGGACTGCTGCCCCCGGCGGCGCTTCCACAGCGCCGAGGGCCACCAGGTGCGATCGCCGAGGTCCAGCACCATCGCCGGAACCAGCAGGGTGCGCACCACGAGCGTGTCGAGCAGCACGCCGAACGCCACCAGGAAGCCGATCTGGGTGATGCTGACCAGCGGCAGCACGGCGAGCACCGCGAACGTGCCGGCCAGCACGATGCCGGCAGACGTGATGACCCCGCCGGTCACGGCGAGCCCACGCAGCATGCCCTCGCGCGTTCCGTGCTCGAGTGTCTCCTCGCGCACGCGGGCCATGAGGAAGATGTTGTAGTCAACGCCCAGCGCCACCAGGAAGATGAATCCGAACAGGGCGAGGGATGCGCTCTCGCCGGCGAACCCGAAGAGGTCGAACACCAGCGCCGCGATGCCGAGCGAGGACAGGAACGACAGGATGACCGTTCCGATGAGCACCAGCGGCGCGGCGACCGCCCGGAGCAGCAGCGCAAGGATCACCAGCACCACCACGAGGACGATCGGCACAAGCAATGTCAGGTCACGCTGCTCTGCGGCCTTGAGGTCGGCCTCGGTCGCAGTGGGCCCGCCCACCAGCACGCCCTGGCCGCCGGCTGCCTTGCCGTTCACCCGCAGGTCATCGATCACCGCATAGGCCGTGCTGCTGTACGGCGGATCCTTCAGCGTCACGTCGTACAGCACGCCCGGCTCACCGGTGCTGACCTTGCGCACCATGCTGACGCCGGGGGTGTCCTTGAGGGCGGCGACCACCTTGGCCTGATCGACCGACGCCGGCACGATCACGTTGGTGGGTGCCGACGACCCGGCGGGGAATGCCCGGGTGATGAGTTCCTGGCCCTGCACCGACTCGACATCGGACCGGAAGTCGTCGGCCGATGTGAGCGTGGTGTTGTACGACAGCAGCCCGAAGCAGCAGATGCCGAGCACCAGGGCGGTGGTGACCCACGTGGCCCGGGGGCGCCTGCCCACCCGGTCTGCCACACGACGCCACCAGCCCTGCGTCTCGTTGCTGCCGGTCGATCCGAAACGGGGAATGAACGGCCAGAACGCCACGCGACCGCCCAGCAGCAGAAGGGCGGGCAGCGCGGTGACCATCACCAGCATGGCCACCGCAACACCGATGGCGCCGATGGGACCCAGCCCGGCGGTGCCGTTGACCTCGGCGATGCTGAGGCACAGCAGGGCGGCGATCACGGTGCCCGCCGAGGCCACGATGGCCGGGCCGGCCCGCAGGATGGCCACGCGCA
>CAZIQQ010000079.1:0-8660 GCA_964541555.1 uncultured Bifidobacterium sp.
TGGCCCGGAACGGCCAGCCCGTCACCGGGCAGCCGGAGTGGGCGGATTCACTGGCGATGCCGCCACACAGCCGAATCACGATCCGTCAGCGCTTCGCCGATTTCACGGGTCGGTTCGTGCTGCACTGCCACGTGCTGGTGCACGAGGACAACGGCATGATGGCCGAGGTACGGGTGGTGCGCTAGGCGCGGGTCGTCACCCGGCCTGGTGGGATCGGCGACTCCCGGGGCCCCTGCTGCCCCCGGGATCCGAGGATTGCGGCGACCATCGCACCGGACGCGATGAGCACGAGGCCTGCGATGTCGCCCCCCGATGTCGCCGCGTCGATGAACCAGAACGACAGCAGGGCGGCGGTCACCGGTGCGAGCACGCCCTCGGCCCCCACCACGTCGGCGCTGATCTGCGACAGCGCCCACGAGCGACCCAGCGTGGGCACCAGTTGCGCCCCGAGGGCCGCCATCGTGAGGGCCCCGTACTCCGCGGCCGTCAGGTCGAACGCGGCGGCGCCCTCCGTGATCGCGCCCACCACGAGCGCCACGACCGCGGCCGTGAGGGCCGAGGTGAGCGCGACATCGATGACATTGGCATGCGCCAGGGCCTGCTTCGTGATGATGACCGACCCCGCGAACACCACTGCCGACGCCAGCCCGGCGGCGATGCCACCGACATGCCCCGCATCGGCCCATGCGAGGATGATCGCGCCCGTCACGATCAGGGCGACACCCGCCACGACGCCGGGGGTGGGCAGGGCGCGGTACACGATGGCGCCGATGATGACGACCCACAGCGGCGCGGTCATCGCGAATGCGGTGGCGGGACCCGACCCCACCAGGGGCACTGCCTGCAGGTAGAGGGCCAGGTTGAGGACGTACACGGCCCCGGCGGCGGCCGCCAGCACCAGGCCCCGGCGGGTGGACGGCTGATCGGGAGTCCGCGACATGCGCAGGATGCCCATGCCGATCGCCGCGCCCAGCGACAGCATGCCCGACAGCGCAAACGGGGTATCGCGGTCGACCGCCAGCTCGTTGGACGCGAGGGTGGTGACCCCGGCCACCAGCATCAGCGCCGCGAAGATGAGCGCGACCGTTGCGGGCGACCGCTGGTGGTCCCCTCCGGTTTTCCGGTAGGCACCCAGGGCGATGACCGCGGCGGCGAAGAGCGACATCGCAAGCATCGCGTTCGCAGCCCACTGCGTGGGGTTCTGGCCCCCGAACGCCGGCTCGGGGCCGTTCTGCACGGCCTCGACGGCGATCACGGCTATCGCCAGCACGGCCGCGCTGCCCCAGCGGGTCCCGGATCGCCCGGCGATCGCCACCGCGCCCACCAGGGCCAGCGGCACGAGTGGTCCGATCTCGGCGAGCAGCCCGACCGCCCCGATCGCGACGACCGCGGCACACGACGCCATGGCGATGGGTTCGCGGAAGGCCGCGCGCGCGGGCGACGCGGGGTCGCACCAGGCGAGCACGAAGCCCCCGCCCACGAGGAAGCCCGCCAAGTAGCCCGTGATCATCCAGGTCGTCAGCTGGGCGGCCCCGTACTGGTCGGGCGCCCCGTAGACGGACACCAGCACGAACGCCGTCACGCCGCCGCCGACGATGCTGATGGCGGCAGCGATCCCGGCGAACCGCAGGGCCTGGCCCAGATCGCGCAGCCAGCATCCGGTTCGCTGCAGCAGCGTCGCACCCAGCAGGCATGACAGCGCATGTATGGCGACGGACGCGGCCACGAGCGCCACGCCACGGTCATGCAGCGCCACCTGCCCCACGAGGTCGCCCACGACGATGGCGGGCCACAGCGAGCGGCCGAGCCGCGCCAGCAGTGCAGACCCGACCCCCGGCAGCAGCAGGAACGGCGACACCTGCAGCGCCGCCAGCGAGAGCGTGTACGAGAGCAGCGTCGCGCCGAGGGCGACGGCCGCCACGGAGGCGAAGTGCGCCCACCAGCGCGCGGACGCCAGCATCGACCGCGAGGGGATGAGTGCGTTCACGGAGATGACCCTACGCGAGGTGCCGCGCCGCCCTCAGCCTCCGCCGCGCCCGTCGCCCGGGGCGTCGTGCCCGCCGCGCGAGCCCGCGAAGGTGGCCAGCAGCGCCCCCACGGTGATGATGACGAGGCCGACGACCTCGCTGCCATGCACGACCGCGTCGATGAAGAGGATCGACAGCACGGCCGCCACCACGGTCTGCAGCACGCCCTCGGCGCCCACGATGTTGGCGCTGATCCTGTCGAGCGCCCACGATCGGGCGAGCAGCGGCACCATCTGGGCGCCCAGCGCCGCCAGCGCGAGTTCGCCGATCTGCTCCGGGGTGAGCGCAAAGGCGCCGGGGCCCTCGACGATGAGGCCGATCAGCAGTGCCACGGCCGCCGCCGCTGCTGCTGAGACAAGGGCGACATCCACCACCCCCGCGCTGCGCAGCGCGATCTGCGTGATCACCAGCGAGGCTGCGAAGATCACACCCGAGCCCACGGCCAGCGCGATTCCCATGGGGTCGCCCAGCGATCCCCAGGCCGCAATCACCGCCCCGACCACGATGACGCCGACGGCGGCCAGCATGCCCGTCGTGGGCCGCACGCGGTAGATGGCCAGCGTCAGGATGACCACCGCGAGGGGCGTGGTCATCGTGAGCGCGGTCGCCGTGCCCGATCCGATCAGGGGCACCGCGGCCAGGTACACCACGAGGTTGAGCACGTAGAGCGCTCCGGCCGCCGCTGCGATGAACAGGCCGCGGCGCGAGGGCGGGCGGTCGGGCGTGCGCGCCAGGCGCACCAGCCCAAGGCCCAGCGCCGCCCCCAGCGCGACCAGGCCCGAGAGCACGAATGGCTCGTCGACGTCGAGCGCCACTGCGTTCGCGGCGAGAGACGTGATGCCGGCCACCACCATCAGCACCGCGAACGTCACGGCGACCATCCGCGGGCTCATCCTGCTGCTGCCAGTCACGGTCGATTCGCGATACCCGGCCACCATCAGCCCGGCGAAGGCGAACAGCGTGATCGCGAGGGTCACGTTCACGCCCTGCTCGCCGGGGGTGGCGCCGCCGAAGGGGGCCATGTCGGCGTCAGCCCCGGAGAGCGCGGCGCCCATGACGACGGCTGTCGCTGCGGTGCCCCAGCGCATGCCCCATCGTGCCGCCACGGCGAGCGCGCCCAGCAGTGCGATGGGCACGGCGATGCCCAGTCCCCACCGGAAGCCCATCCATGCGACGAAGGCCACCACCAGCACCGCCGACACCGCCATCGACTGCCGGAGCGCGGCGATTGCGGCTCCGGGAGGCTCCAGCCAGGTCATGAGGAGGGCGGCCATCACCATGAAGCCGCCGGTGATGCCCAGCATCACGATCGCTGCGGTGAGCGGCACGGATCCGGCGGCGTCGATGTCGCCAACCAGGGCGAGCAGGGGCATCAGTACCGCGGTGGCCCCTGCGCTCACGGCCACCACGATGCCCGTGAAGCGGGTGGTCGACCCCAGGTCGTGCGGCCGGCAGTCCACGCGGCGAGCCCATGCGGCGGCGGCCACGGCAGCGCCCACGTGCACGGCCATGGTGACGACGATGAGGGTCGGGCTCCGGTCGTGCACGAGCCACTGACCGAGCAGGTCCCCACTGGCGAGTGCGGGCCACAGCGACAGGCCCCAGTGCCACATGAGCGCCATCCCGGTGGCGGGCACCAGCAGGATCGGCGCCAGTGACATGTCGGTCACCGAGAGCGCGAACGAGGCAGCCGTGGCCCCGAAGCCGGCGGCCAGCATCACCACGGCGTGCCACCACCACGCGCGCGTCATGGGTGGGTCAGAGGGCGACGATGAAGAGGATCACGAGCCCGACGATCAGCACGATGCTGATGGCGGCGAGCATGGGACGCCGTGAGTCGGGAGGTGGGGGAGCCACGCGGGGAATGTCAGCAGACCCGGCGGGCCCACGCCCGGAAACGCGAAGGGCCCGCGACTGCCTGTCGCGGGCCCTTCTCATAGCGGGGGCAGGATTCGAACCTGCGACCTTCGGGTTATGAGCCCGACGAGCTACCAGACTGCTCCACCCCGCGGCGGTTTCGGAAATGTAGCACCGCACCCGACCTGCTGGACAGCCGCAGGGTCCGACCTATGGTGACGTCGAACCCGATGGGGACGACGACCGGAAGGGGTCCGGACGATGATGAGGCAGCGCAAGCGCATCGTGATGATCGCGCACGACAACCGGAAGCGGGACATGCTCGAGTGGGCGCGGGACCACTACGACGTGCTCCGCCACCACGAGCTCCACGCCACGGGCACGACCGGCGGCATCATCGCCGACGACCTGGGGCTCGACGTACACCGTTTCCTCTCGGGCCCCCTGGGCGGCGACCAGCAGGTGGGCGCGGCGCTGGCGGAGGGCCGACTGGACATCGTCATCTTCTTCTGGGATCCGCTCGAGCCCCAGCCGCACGACGTCGACGTGAAGGCGCTGCTGCGCATCGCGGTCGTGCACAACTGCCCCATCGCCTGCAACCGCGCCACGGCCGACTTCCTGCTGGCCAGCCCGCTGATCGGCGAGGACTACCGGCCGGCGGCATCGCCGGGCGACCTGGCGCCGGAGGAGCGCGAGATCAACGAGATCGGCCTGGCCCTCAGGTCGTGATGCGCACGGGGTCGCCCACGGCGACCCAGCCGGGGCGCGACACGCGGCAGTAGACACCGAAGAAGTTCTCGCGCCTGGTGGCGATGGCCGCCAGCACCCGCGTGTCGCGCTCCACGGTGTCGGGGTCCCACGTGGTCACCGCGCACCGCTCGGTTCCGATGACCACGTCGATCTCCGCGTCGTCACCGAAGGCGATGCGATGCCCCGGCCATGCCGCCTCGGTGAACGGGCTGTCGTCGTCGGTGTCCACCACCACGTTGGCCCGGAAGCGCCGCCGGTCGACCTCGTCGCCCAGCCAGTCGGACATCTGGCGTATCGACGCCTCGGTGACCACGTGCACGGGCGCCGCGTCGTGGATGGCCATGGGGGAGCGCACCATCTCCACCGGGTAGACGTCCTCCCGCCCCAGTTCGCGGGTGATGTCGGTGACCAGCGCCGGGTCGTCCCAGGGCATCACGTCGCCACCCGGCGTCTCGACGGTGACCCCCTCGCCGCGCTCGGGGTCGTCGAAGCGTGCCCGGTAGGCCAGCAGGCGCGGCGAGCGGCGGGCGGTCATCGCCTGTCCGTCGGCGGGGTCGACCACCGCGCAGCGGCGGTCGCCCAGGAATCCGAAGGGCCCCAGGAACACGCGGCGTCCGCGCTCGCCGCCGAACGACTTCACGGGGAAGCGCCAGAGGTCGGACACCACCCCGATGTGCTCGCCCTTACGTGAGGACAATGGCCAGCACGATGACGGTGATCAGCATCACCGCCAGCGTCGCGTAGATCAGCCTTACGGCGCGGTTCGCCCCGATGGCCACCACGCGGGCGTTCTCGCGCTTCTTCGCGATGACCTCCGGGTCGGTCTCCCGCTCGGCCGGCCAGTCGTCGTCCTCGTCGTCCCAACCCATGGGCGAGAGGATACTCCGGGCGGGGGGCACGCCCCCGCCCGGAGTGGGTACCGCTAGGCCACCTCGGCGAGGCCGCGCACGTCGACCATGCCGGCCAGCTTCTGCAGGGCCTGGTTCTCGATCTGACGGATGCGCTCGCGCGTGACGTTGAACGTGCGCCCGACCTCGTCGAGGGTGCGGGGCTGCTCGCCGCCCAGGCCGTAGCGCAGCTCGAGCACCCGGCGCTCGCGGTACGAGAGCGAGTTCAGGACGTCCTGCAGGGCCTCGTTGCGCAGCGTCTCGTCGGCGGCCGCCTCCGGGGAGATGGCCTTCTCGTCGGCGATGAACTGCCCGAACTCCGACTCCTCCTCGTCGCCCACCGGCTTCTCGAGCGAGACCGGGGTCTGCGCGCTGCGGCGGATCGACTCGACCTCGGCCTCGGTGAGGCCGATCGAGGCGCCGATCTCGGCGTTGCTCGGGTCGCGGCCCAGCTCGGCCAGCAACTTGCGCTCGGTGCGGTTGATCTTGTTGAGCTTCTCCACCACGTGCACGGGCATGCGGATGGTGCGGCCCTTGTCGGCGATCGCGCGGGCGACGGCCTGGCGGATCCACCACGTGGCGTACGTCGAGAACTTGTAGCCCTTGCGGTAGTCGAACTTCTCGGCGGCGCGCACCAGCCCCAGCGTGCCCTCCTGGATCAGGTCGAGGAAGGCGAGGCCCTGGTTGCGGTAGTTCTTCGCGATCGACACCACGAGGCGCAGGTTGCTCTCGACCATCTTCTGCTTGGCCTGGAGGTCGCCCTCCTCGATGAGCTTCGCCAGCTCGACCTCCTGGCGGGCCGTGAGCAGCGGGATGCGGCCGATGTCGCGCAGGAAGAGCTGCAGGAGGTCGGTGGTGCTCTCGGCCTTGGCCGCGACCCGGCGCGGGCGCTCGGCCTCCTCGGCCAGCTTGGCGCGGCGCTCCTGGGCCTCGGGCTCCTCGAGAAGCTCGATGCCCATCTCGTCGATGTGCGTGTAGAGGGCCTCGGCGTCCTCCTGGACGATGTCCATTCCCTGGAGTGCCTCTGCGACCTCCTCGATGCCGAGGAAGCCCTGCTCCTGCCCACGGGTGAGGATGACCTGCATCTCCTCGTTGCCCACGATCTCCTTGAGCGTCATGTCTCCTCGTCCCCTCCGGCCCGGTTCGCACCGGGCGCCTCGTCGTCCAGTCCGTCGCGGGATGGCCCGCATCGGATGCCTCGATGCCGATCTCGACCTCGATGTGCCCGGGAGGCGGATTCGGCATCCGCGTCCGGACCTGCCCTGCTCACCCGCTGGCCCTATGCCACGACGGGGATCCAACGTGCCGGAACACACGTCCGGCATCTTGCTGTTCGGCAGTTTCCCCACCAGCCCTTATGGACCGGTTAAGGGGTTCGCGCATCAGGGTAAACATCCTCCACCCCCGATTGAGGGGGGAACGGGCGCATCCTTACCGGTTCGTGACCATCCGGCGCAGGGCCGGGGGCGTCTGCGTCACCCGGTCGTGCGGGTGCCGCCCGTGGTGCGCCCCTGCTCGGCGATGCCCCTGAGCAGGGCGATCGCGGTCCTGCCGATGGGGGCGTCCGCATCGATCTCCGCCACGCGCTTCCATGAGGCGATGACGTCCCCGGCATCCCTCCGGTACGTGGCCAGCCAGCCCCTGTTGAACCACGCGAGCTGGCTGTCGGGGTTGGCGGAGGTGATGCGGCGCAGGGCCGCCGTGGCCCGTGCCATGCCGGCGTCGCCGGTGACCGCGTCCACCATCGCCAGCCCGATGACGGGCGCGATCGAGTCGGGGTCGGCCGCGCGGGCCCGTCGGTAGGCATCGGCCGCCGCGTCCTGGGCGCCCGCGCGCTGTTCCGCCGCACCGAGCCGCAGCAGCGACTCCGCGTCATCATCGGCCACCTCGGTCCGGTAGCGCTCCACCTGTGCCGACGGGGAAAGGTTCGCGATGTCGTCGGGGACCGGGTCGGCCAGCACGAGGGCCAGTGGCGGCAGGTCTGTGGGCCCCGTGAGCTCCTGGCCCGGTGCGGCCACCACGCCCACAACGATGGGCTGCGCGGGGTCCGGGGGCGCGATATCGCTGGTGCCCCCCAGCGCCATGGCGCCGGCGATGACCGCGCCGGCGACGACCAGGCCTGCGACGACGACGCCGATTATGCGGCCGGGGCTCATGGCGCCAGTGTGCCACCGTCCGGCCGCCGGGTGGCGGGACGGACGTCCCCTCAGGACGGCGCGGGCGCCACCAGGGCATCGAGCGCGTCGCGCATGGCGCCCAGGGGCACGCGCGCGATGCCCGTGCCGATCCAGCCGCCATCTGCACGGCCGGCGATGCCGATGGGCACACCGGGCGCCTCGCCGGCGTCGATGCAGAGCCTGGCGTCGATGGCCATCTCGGCGCAGGCGATCACGCCCTGGTCGCCGGTCCACGGGGCGGCGTCGGGGGCGGCGGTGTCGCCGGCATAGTCGGCGTGCTCGGCGATCGGCGCGGGGGCCGTGAACCAGGTGCCCGGCATTCCCGCGAGCATGATGGCCACGTCCGCGCCGTTCCCGCACATGCCGATGACGAGACTCGATCGCGCTGCGCCCGTCGCGGCCTGCAGGGCCGCGCGGGCCGCGGCGGCCATCACGGGCAGCGCGATGCGCCCGGTGGTTCCCACCGCGGTCATCAGTGCGGGCACGGCATCGAGGGCGCGCGAGGCCAGCCCCGGCATGAGGGCCTCCATCAGCAGCATCGACGCGGCCCTGGGCGTGGCCGACGCGGCGTCGCCCATGGCGGCCGCGGTGCGTGCGATGGCGGCGAGGTCGATGGGCCCGGTGGCCGCGAGTGCCGCTGCCACCCCGGGTGCCACGCGATCGGCCAGCAGCCGGTGCCGGGCCAGCACGTCGCGTGTGCGGGCCCCCTGGGGCAGCCCGTCGCCGGCTCCGTCGGACAGTGGCGCCCACGAGTCGGCGCCGGTCACCTCGTCGTGCACCGCCCACACGCCCATCGACGGCGAGAGCACGCCGCACATCGGGGCGGCCACGCCGTGCAGGTCGGTGGGGGAGAGGGCGATCGCGCCCTGGGCCAGCAGCGCCGCGGCATCGCCCTGGTCGGCTGCCCACCCCTCCAGCATCGCCGCGCGCGCCACCTGCGCGCGCATGGCAGGGCCCAGGTG
>CAZIQQ010000080.1:0-5247 GCA_964541555.1 uncultured Bifidobacterium sp.
CGTCAACGGCGTGCGCACGTCGCCGTTCGGAGCCGCCGAGGTCGATGCCCTGCGCACCGTGGCCGGCATGCCCGGGGTGCCCGACGCCGACAGGGCCGCCGCCCTCGCCGCCCTGGCGGTGGCCGACGGCGCGGCGCACGACGCCCGCGAGGTCGCCGGGCTCGGTCGGGACGCCGACATCCCCGTGGCGGTCCTCCCCGTGGTGCCCGACCTCTCCCCCGCATCGGGCGGGCTCGAGGCGCTGTCCGCCGCCCTGATGTCGGACCCCGCGATCGGCGGTGGACATGGCGACTGACCTGGACCTCGTCGGCCTGCTCGAGGGGCGCCGCATCGTGGTGGTCGCCGGCGCCGGCGGCGTGGGCAAGACAACGGTGTCGGCGGCGCTCGCGCTGGGGCTGGCCTCGCGCGGGGCACGCGTGGCCGTGGTCACCATCGATCCGGCCAGGAGGCTCGCGAGCGCGCTGGGCATCGAGGACCTCGGCGACACGCCCCACCGCGTCGACCCGGCGCGGGTGGAGGCCGCCGGGATGCCGATGGCAGGCACGCTCGACGCGCTGCAGCTCGACCCGCAGGCGACATTCGACAGGCTGGTGGAACGGGAGGCCCCCGACGACGCCGCCCGCGACAGGATCCTGCGCAACCGCGTGTACCGGCACCTGTCCGGGGCGGTGGCGGGCGCCCAGGAGTTCATGGCCGTCGAGAGGCTGCACGAGCTCGTGGACTCGGGCGACTACGACGTGGTGGTGCTGGACACCCCGCCGGCCCGCAATGCGCTCGACTTCCTCGACGCCCCCGAGCGTATGACGCGCTTCGTGGAGGGGCGCGGCCTCAGGCTGCTGCTGGGACCGAGATCAGGCGCCGGCCGCACGGGATGGCGCGCCCTGCAGGCCGGCGGCCACATGGTGATGTCCGTGGTGGAGCGCCTCACCGGCGCGCAGCTGCTCACCGACATCTCGGAGTTCCTGCAGTCGTTCGACGGGATGTACCAGGGCTTCAGCGAGCGGGCGTCCGCCGTGCGGCTGCTGCTGGCATCCGACTCCACGCGCTTCGTGGTGGTCACTGGGCCCCGCCCCGAGCCCGCCGGAGAGGCCATCTCCCTCTGGCGCAGGCTGCGCGACGATCGCTACCCGCTCGGCGCCGTCGTGGTGAACCGGGTGCACCCCGAGCCGGGCGGTGCCGGCAGCGCGCCCGACGGGCTCGCGGCCCTGCTGGCGGACGCCGGGGCACCTGACCCGGAGGGCCTCGCGATCCGCGCGGCCGAAGCACTGTCTGCCGCGAGGGCGCGCGCCGCGGCCGACCGCCACGAGATGGCATCGCTCGCAGGGGCGCTGGACGCACCGCCTGTGGCGACCGTGCCCGCCCTCGATGACGACCCCGTCGAGGTGGCGGGCCTCGCGCGCGTCACGCGCGAGCTCGAGGGGCGCTAGCGCGATCACCCGTCCCCCCGGCCGCAGCCGGGGGGACGGGTGCGCTGTACCTCGCTACTACGCCTTGAGGCAGACCACGTACGACGACGCCTGCACGACCTGGTTGCTCTCGTTCACCACGCCGACGTTCCAGCCCACCGGCACGGCGCCGTTGATCGGGGCCTGACCGTCCTGGGCAGCGGGCCGCGAGAACGACACGTGCGCCTGCGGGTTGCCCTGGCCAATCCACGAGGTCGGGTTGATGCCGCCGAAGCCGCCGCCCACGACGTCCTCGTCCGAGTTGCAGCGGGCGAACACGTTCACCGTGGTGCCCGTCGGCACGTTCACGACCGCGTAGCGCAGCTTGGTGCTGACGGCGCCCGGCGCGAGGGTGCTGGCCAGCACGCTGTTGCTCTGGAGCACGCGGTTGTTCACGGCATTGTTCGCCAGCTTGGCGTTGGTGACCGACTTGTTGACAAGGTTCTTGCCATTGATCTGGCTCTGCGCGAATGCGCCCGCTCCACCGGCGGCGATGACGAGTGCAGTCGTGGCGATGACCATCGACGCGCTCGGACGGCGGAACTTGGTGTTGAGCTTCATTCTCTGGGGACCTCCGGGTAGGGGAGCGGAACGCTCCGTCGTTCCGGGAGTATTTCGCGTCGAAGGGGTGGAATCCCCCTCTCAGGGTCCGGCCACGACCGTGCCCTCGCGACCCGTGGCCACCACGTACGGGGGGGCCGGTACCCCGGTTGACACGCCCCGCAGGGTCGCGACGGCCATGCCCGTCGTCAGGTCGTGCACGCTCACGCGCTCGCCCAGCGACCGGGTGGATGCCGTGAGCAGCCCGCCGCCCGCCGCGAGCGACCGCCCGGTTCCGGGCGGCACGGCGATTGCCCGCCTGGATGCCCCGGGGGCGATCGAGTGCACCACCGCGCGGTCGCCCGCACCCGCCATCACGACTCCACCGGGCACCGACGCGAGGGCGGCGATGGGCTCGCCCAGCGGATCCGTGGCGCGGGCGGCCTCCTCTCCCCGCCTCACAAGCACCAGGTCGGACGCCGCCGCCACCACGAGATCGCCACCATCCAGCCAGGCCGCCGCGCTGGCCCCCTCGATGCAGGCCGTCCAGTCGCGCCTGCGCGCGGCATCCGACCGGGCGACGACCGTGGCCCTGGGCAGGGCGGCGCGATCGCCCACCGCCGCCAACCTGCCGTCGGGGCCGGCAGCCAGCACCAGCCGCCCGGGTCCGCGCGAGCGCAGCCCCACCTGCGCCGCGCCGAGGGGATCCTCGATCACCAGCAGGCCACGGCGCGGTGCCAGGGCGAGCCTGCGGGAGTCCACGGCCGCCATCGACCGCACATCGGACACGGCGATCTCGCGCACGTCGTCGAGGGCCGGCAGGCGCGCCACGATGACGCGCCCGGGCAGCGACACGGCGACCCACGCGAGGTCCGGTGACACGGCCAGGGCCGTTCCCGGCCAGGGCTTCGCCGCCACGATGCGCAGCGCGCCGGCATTCCGCGCGTCGGGCGTCGCCGTGCTCATCCCGACAGCAACTCCAGGTACACGGCCTCCGCCCGCGCCGCAGTGGCCGCCCAGTCGTGGCGGCGGGCGGTGTGGCGGGCGCGTTCCACGAGCCGTTCGCGCAGGACGTCGTCGTTGGCCAGCCGCACCAGGGCCTGGGCGAGCGGGCCGGAGTCGCCGACGGGGGTCATGAGGCAATCCTCGTCGTCGCGGAGGAAGTCCGCCAGCACCGGGAGGTCGCTGGTGACAACGGGCAGCCCGGCGGCCATGGCCTCGATGACCACCAGGCCGAACCCCTCGCGCGTCGACGGGAACGCCAGCACATCGGCCGCGCGATAGAGCACGGGCATGTCGTCGTCGTCCACGATGCCGATCCGGGCCACGTCGGCGGAGGCCGGCGCACCCGGGCCGTGGTGCACCACGAGGCCCAGCCTCACGGCGTCGTCATCCCATGCCGCGACGGCGCCCGGGTCGGCGAACAGGCCCTCGCCGCCCGCCACCACCAGCAGGGGCTCGCCGGGCAGCCGCCCGCGCGCGCGGGCGAAGGCCTCCAGCAGCACCCGGCTGCCCTTGCGGGCCTGCACGCCGCCCACCGCCAGCACGACCGTGCGATCGCCCCACCCCATGCGATCACCGGCCTGTGACCGGTCGAGCGGGCACGACCCGAAGCGATCGGCGTCGACGCCGTTCGGCACCACCGACGCCTGCACCCCGAACTCGTCGGCGAGCCGCTCGGCCCAGAACGGCGACACGGCGATGCAGCGGTCGACGTCCTGTATCGAGGCCCGCTGGAACTCCTCGAGCAGGCGGTCCTCGAACGCCTCCACGTGATGGACGGTGCGGACCACGTCGGCGATCAGGCCGTCAGCGCGCAGCGACAGCAGCGCGCGGGCCGAGAGCAGGTCCTGCGCATGCTCCACGTCGCCCGCGGGCGCGCTGCGCATGGCCCCGGCCAGCACCGCCGCGCCGCGATCGACACGGGCGGCGACTGATTCACCGGCGAGCGGCGGCAGCGGCACCTGATGGGTGGCCACCCCGGGCCCCACTGCGATTCCCGCTCCCTCCATCGCGAGCACCCACAGCTCGACCTCATGGCCACGCGCGGCGAGCTCCTCCGCGAGGCGCCGTGCGTGCACCGCGCCACCACGCGGCATCGCCGAGTACGTGGCGATGCGTATGCGCATGCCGCCCCTCAGCGACCGGGGCGCACGAGCGCCGCGGCGAGTCGCGCGGCCTGCGCGCTCGTGGGCGCCACGCGGGCACCGGCGCGCGTGAGCTCGGCCTCCTGGCGCGACAGCACCTGTGGGTCGGCCTCGGTGCCGCACACGTGCGCCACCACCTGCAGGGACGGACGTGCCTGCAGCGCCTGCGCGATGGCAGGCGCGAGGGCGCCCGCAGGGTCGGGGTGCGCGCCACGGCCGAGGATGACGTCGAGCAGGATGACCGCGACGGTCTGGTCGCTGACGGTGTCGACGATCAGCGCCGCGCGCCTCGAGGGGTCGAGCATGGGGTGCGGCGTGCCGTGTGCGGTCGACTCGGCCTGCAGGTCGAGGCACGCGTTGCCGCGCACCACGTCACGCGGGTCGAGGTGCTCGGCAGCGCCGGCGGGCGTGTTCGACACCACCCGGCCGAGGCGGGCCGCCAGGACGGCGGCTGCCTCCGCGCACAGGGCCGATCCCGAGAAGATGCCGCGCACGTGGCCGGCGCTGACCCAGCCGGTGGGCTCGGCCGCCGGGATGACGGGCCGTGCGCCGGCCCTGCGGGCCGCCGCCACGACCGCGTGGTCGATGGCCCCATGCACCTCGATGCCGTCGGGGGCCGCCATGCCATCGGCCCCGATGAGGCAGGCCGAGCCGGGCATCCCGCACTCCGCGAGGGCCGCGAGGGCGGCCTCGGCCCCACGCGCCGAGAATCCCTCCGCCACCAGTACCACGCCATCGGTGACGGTGTCGTCGGCGAGCCTGTGCAGCGCGGTGATGGTGGATGTCGCGCCCACCTCGTCGGTGAGGTCACGCGGGCCGGTGACGAGGCAGGTGCTCACCCCCACCCCGAAGCGGTCCAGCAGCACCGCTGCCTCCTGCGCGCCCGATCCCGAGGTGGCCACCACGCCGAGGCGGCCGGCGGCCACCTGGTTGGCGATGCCGATGCCGATGCCGTCGATGATGGCGGTGTCACTGCCGGGGCCCAGCACCAGGCGCCCGGCGGCATCGGCCCGGCGCTTCAGGGCCACCTCGTCCGCCAGCGGCACATCACCGGTGAGCAGCATGACGTCGCTGCCCGCCGACAACGCGCGATGGGCCTCGAGGGCCGCGAAGGC
>CAZIQQ010000080.1:5347-7306 GCA_964541555.1 uncultured Bifidobacterium sp.
CGGGACACCTCGATGGTCCCCCGCTCCGCCCGGCGCTCGAGGGCCTTCTTGGTGGTGCCGCATACCTCTGCGGCGTCCGACAGCGTGAGCAGGCGGGGTGTCGTCATGCCGTGCCGTTTCTCCACCGGCCACCCGCTTCCCTGCCGGGCGATCGCGTCGGGTACGTCCCGATGTGCGCTTAGACCACCTACGGCGCCCGTGGCCAACCGGGCCCTAGGCGGCCCGCCGCCCGGGCAGCCACCAGTTCCAGCGGCCGAAAAGGCTGAGCAGCGCCGGGGCGAGCATGAGGCGGATGATCGTGGCATCCACGAGCACGGCCGTCGCCAGCCCCACGCCGAGCATCTTCACGATGACGTCATCGGTGAGCACGAAGGCGAGGAACACGCTCACCATCACGAGGGCGGCGGCCGTGATGACCCGTGCGGTCGACGCCAGGCCGATCGCCACCGAGCGATGGGGGCCCTCCCCATCGAGCCACGCGTCGCGCACACGTGACAGCAGGAAGACCTCGTAGTCCATCGACAGGCCGAAGAGGATGGCGAACATGATCATGGGCACCCAGGCCTCGATCGCCACGGCCTCGGGCACGCCCAACTGGGACCTCAGGAACCCCCACTGGAATACGGCCACCACCACCCCGAAGGCCGCGCCGACGGAGAGCAGGTTCATGAGTGCCGCCTGCAGGGGAACCAGCAGCGACCGGAACTCGAACATCAGCAGCACGAACGAGATGAGGATGATCGCGGCGATGAACCATGGCAGCCGCTCGGCCACGCGCTCCGAGAGGTCCACGCCGATCGCCGTGGCCCCCGTGGCGTACACCACGGTGCCCGCCCCGGCCACGGGCCGGAGGCGCTGGGGAAGCCGCTCGACCATGTCGGTGGTGCGCGGGCTCGAGGGGGCACCGGCGGGCACCACGTTGATCAGCGCCACGTCGTCCACGGGAGACGCCACGGGCGGCGACACCTCGATGACACCCGCGAGGTCCCGGGCACGCTGGGCCACATCCTCCGCGTGGGCCTTCGCCCTGGGACCCTCGAGCACCACCTGCACCGGCCCGTTGAAGCCCGGCCCGAAGCCGGTGGCGATGAGGTGGTACGCCTCCCGCGTGGTGGACCCGGGCGGATCGCTGCCGGCGTCCACCTGGCCGAGCTCCATCCAGAACACCGGCAGGGCCAGCGCCACGAGCACCATCACCGACGCCACGAGGTAGGGCCACGGCCGTCGCGTGACCGCCAGGGACCACCGGGCCCAGCCGTGCATGCGGTCGGCCGGTGCATCGAGGTCGACGGCCCGGGGGCCCGACACGAATGGCAGCCGCCAGCGCCCGAGGCCACGGCCGGCGATGGCCAGGGCCGCTGGCAGAAGCGTGATCGCGGCGAGCACCGCGACGACCACCGCGATGGCGGCGGCCTGCCCGAGGCGCGTGACGAAGGGGATTCCCACCGCCGCCAGCCCGAGCACGGCGATCGCCACGGTGCTGCCAGCGACGATGACGGCCCGCCCCGCGGACGCCGTGGCACGGGCGATGGAATCGAACACCTCAGCGCCCTCGTCCATCTGCTGGGCGTGCCGGGTCACCACGAACAGCGCGTAGTCCACCGACACGCCGAGTCCGATCATCACGGCGAGGGTCCGCCCCACCTCGCTGACGTCCGTGACCGACTGCAGCACGGTCAGCACCGCGAGTGCGGTGCCCACCGACACGAGCGCACCCACCACGGGAATCGCCATGGTCACCACCGAGCCGAAGGCGAGCAGCAGGATGACCACGGCCGCGACGATGCCCACCAGCGCCGACCAGTCCGTGCCCGACGCCTCGGCCTGCACGGCGGGCGACCCCGCGTAGGCGACCTCGAGCCCGGCCGCCTCCAGCGGTCGCGCGGCGGCGCGCACGCGCTCGAGGTCGGCCGGGCCGAGGTCCTGCGGGAGGGTTGACCACTCGATGCCGATGAGGGC
>CAZIQQ010000080.1:7406-8647 GCA_964541555.1 uncultured Bifidobacterium sp.
CCGAGCAAGGTGGTGGATGTGCCCGGCTGCTCCATGCGGGCGGGGACGCTATACGACGACGGCCGCACCTCGTGGCATGCTCGCGCCCGTGGTCGACCTCGGCACCTGGGCCCTCGTGTTCGCGCTCCTCGGCGGCATCGCGGGCGGCTTCGTGAACTCTGTTGCCGGCGGCGGCACGCTGGTCACGTTCCCCATGCTCACGGCCATCGGAATCCCGCCGCTGGACGCCAACATCACCAACGCCGTGGCCCTGTCGCCGGGGTATGCGGGCGGAACCTACGCCCAGCGGCGCGACTTCCTGGGCCGTCGCGCCCTCGCGCGGGCACTCGCGATCACCTCGATCCTCGGTGGCGTCACCGGTGCCGCGCTGCTGCTGGCCACGGGAGAGGATCTCTTCGAGCAGCTGGTGCCCTGGCTCATCTTCTCCGCCACCGCACTGCTCGCGTTCCAGGGCCCGCTCCGCCGCCTGACCGTGGGCGCGCGCGGCGACACCGGCGAGATGTCGCGTGCCGCGCTGCTGGTCGCCATCTTCCTGGCCACCGTGTACGGCGGCTACTTCGGGGCCGGCTTGGGAATCGTCACCATCGCGATCCTCGGCCTGATGCTCACGGACACGCTCAACCGCCTCAACGCGCTCAAGCTGCTGATGTCGCTGTGCGCCAACGGCGCCGCGGCCATCTTCTTCGCCTTCACCGGGCACGTCTACTGGATCGCCGGAATCCTCATGGGCGTGGGCGCATGGGCCGGGGGATGGATGGGCGGCAAGACGGTGCAGCACATCAACGAGACGGTGTTCCGGCTGGGCGTCATCGCCCTGGGCATCGCCGTCGGGTTCGCCTTCCTGCTCACCTAGAGCCGCCGGGGCCGCCGGGGCGCCGCCTACGATGCGCCCATGGCCCTCGCCATCGCCACCATCGAGGCCCCGCACGTCGACCAGGCGCTGCGCGATCAGGGCGTGGATCCGCTCGTCGTCGAGTGGACCCCTCCCGCCCGCGGCGACCTCGCCGACGTCGCGCTGCTCACGCGGGCATACGCGGACGACGCGGTGGAGGATGGCAACCGCCGCGCCCTCGAGTTGCTCGACACCGCACGCCCGCACCTGATCGGGGCCGGCCTGGCGGTAGACCTCGTGCCGGGGATGGACGACCGGACGATCCTGCATGCGGGACCGCCGTGCGACTGGGATCACCTGGGCCCTGCCATGCGCGCGCAGGTGGCGCGCGCGGCGATGCTGGAGGGGT
>CAZIQQ010000081.1:0-8582 GCA_964541555.1 uncultured Bifidobacterium sp.
TGCGTGGCGTGAAGGAAGTGGGCACGGAGATTCCCGGCAAGAACATGATCGGCACCAGGGCCGGCGAGGGCTTCAAGGACTTCTGTGCCGTGCACAAGGATGGCCCCGCAGTCATCGTGACCCTCGACCCTGCGGTGAGCCAGTACAACCGATGGGTGTTCTCGGGCGACATCAACGACGTGCCTCCTGGCCTGACTCGGTAGGTCCGTGATCTGCAGGCGCCGACCATGGGGTGTCTGGTGCTTCTTTCCACGCCCCGCGCGGAGCACCGCGCCGGGGCATGCTCGAGGCCTTCCCCTCCCGTGCTCCTCGAAGGCCCACGAAACGCCGTGAAATCGCTTCTGACCAGCAGGTACGGGGCATCGCCCTCCCCATGGAGTTCCCCGCATGCCGGGTGACGACGGTGACCGCACGCGGCACTGGCCGGCGATCGAGCGCAGGCACGGGCGGCCCATGGCCTACTGGTTCGACGCGATGCAGTCCGTCGAGGGCCGGCGCTATGCCGACCAGATGGCCTTCCTGCAGGACGAGCACGGCTTCAGCCGGGCGCACGCGAACGCGCTGGTCATGTACACGCGGGGCTCCACCACGTCGAAGCGCTTCGCGACCGTCGATCAGTACCTCGAGGGCGTCGACCCTGCCGCGGCGCAGACCGTGCGGGGCATCCTCGCAGTGCTCCAGCGCGACTTCCCCGAACTGCGCATGGTCATGGCCTGGAACCAGCCGATGCTGAGGTCGGATGAGGGCTACGTGTTCGGCGTGTCGGCGGCGAAGCGCCACGTGCTGATGGCACCGTGGAGCGCGGAGGTGCTCGATCGCTTCCGCCCGCGGCTGGCTGAATGCGGCCTCACGGTGAACAAGAAGACCATCCGCGTTCCCAACGACTGGGAGATCGACGAGGACCTCCTGCGGGACATGGTCACCTGTACGACCGACGGTATGACGACGGGCTGACCCGGCGTAACGTCGGTGCCCTGACGCCCGTGGTCCCATGATGGAGGTCGTGCCGTGAACCCGAAGGCCCTTGCAGCCCTGCTGGTCGGGACCGCCGTGGTGGTGGCCCCGGCTGCCGCCACGGCCGCCATGGCGTACGTGACCTCGCCGCGCAGCGTCACGGCGACCCCACGGGTGATGGTGGCGAACGACGACGGCACGGGCGCCCGCGCCGTGGCATCGGGCATCGGTGCTGCAATCTCCCCCGACGGCCGTCGCGTGGCGTACCAGGCCAGCTCCGCGCGCGCGGATCTCTCGAGCGCCATCGTCGATCTCGCCACCGGCGCGTCGGTGTCGCTCGGCACCGCCTGCGTGGGCCCCCTCACATGGTCACCCGACGCGCGGTGGATCGCCTGCCAGACCCAGAGCGCCAACGCACGCGACATCGTCACGGGCAACGGCCTTGGGTTGGTGCCGGTGCCGGCCAGCTTCGCCGGCATCACCAGTCTGTCCGTGGTCGACTACATCGCGCCCCGCGGCAACGCGGTCGACATGGGCGTGGCGTTCTCGCCCGACTCATCACGCATCGCCTTCACGTGGTCGCGGTACCCGGCACCGATGACCGCGGGCACCCTGTTCGTGGCGCCGCTCTCGAACGCCGCTGCACGCACCCGCCTGCTGGCCCGCGCATCGGGGCCCGTGTGGGGTGCGCCGGGAATCGCGGCCACGCAGTCGTCACTGGCCCGCGTGAGGCTGGGCCGGTCGTGGACGCGCGTGGTGCACACCCAGTTGTGGGTGGTGCAGCCCGACGGCACGGGCGCGCGGCGCATCACCCGCTACCGCGCGCGGGGGCTCACCGCCGGCCCGTTCGCCGTGGCCTGGTCACCGTCGGGTGCCTCGCTCGTCGGGGGAATCGGGGGCCAGGACCAGTCGGACGTCGCCACCATCAATGTCGCCACCGGCGTCGTGCGCGTGCTGCGGCGTGGCGCCCTCAGCAGCCCGGTGGCCGTCTCGGCCGACGGCCGGCGCATCCTCGTGGCACGCGGAATCGATGGGCCGCCCCAGTCGATCCAGGTGATCGGCGTGAACGGGCGCAGCGCCCGCACGCTGGTGAGCCGCGCGGGCCAGCCCAGCGTCACGGCCGGGTGGAACGGCTAGGCGGGGTCGGCCGCCACGCCATCCGACTGCTGGTACTCACGCATGAGTGCCTGCTCGCCGCGGAGGCCCGGGTAGAAAACGCCCACGACGATGGCCCCCAGCACCGCGGCCACGGCAGCGGCCACGTAGGCCCAGTTCGCCCCGTCGGTGAAGCTGTCGCGTGCCGCGGTGATGATCTGGTCGCGGTATTGCGGGTACTGCTCGGCCAGCCCGGCGGCGCTTGCGTAGCTGGTGGTGAGCGCGGCCTGGGTGGTCTGCGACACCTCGTCGGCGGCGGGGGATGAGCTGATCTGGCTTCCGAAGGCCGTGGCGTAGCCGAAGGTGAGCAGCGTGCCGAGGATCGCCTGCATGATTGATCCACCGAGGTCGCGCTGCAGGTCGGCGGTACCCGACGCCATGCCCACCTTGGTCACCGGCACCGATCCGGTCAGTGACTTCGCGGCCGGCGTCAATGCCATGCCGGCGCCCAGGCCGATGAGCAGGTAGGCCAGGCCCACCCACACGTATCCCACGCCCGCGCTCCACGCGAAGAGCATCACCAGGAAGCCGGGGATCACCATCGCGTACCCGAGGAGCATGGTGTCGCGTGACCCCCGGTTCATCACGAGGCGGGCAGAGATCGGCGCCACCACCACCATGCCGAGGGCGGCGGGCAGGATGGCCGCGCCTGCCTCGAGGGTGGAGTAGCCCAGCACGTTCTGCAGGAACTGCTGGCCGATGAACATCGAGCCCATCAGGGACCCGAACACGATCATCCCGCCCACTGTCGGCACCCAGAACAGCCGCCGGCGTGCGAATCGCAGGTCGTACATCGGGTGGCGGGCCCTGACCTCACGCCATGCGAAGAGGCCGATCAGCACCACGGCGGCACCGAGCAGCATCAACGCGTACTGCAGTGCGCCCGGCGCCGAGATCGTGCCGAGGCCGAGCACCAGCGTGGCCACCATCAGCACGGAGAGGATGCCCCCGATGTGGTCGAGCGGGATGGTCGACTCGTTCACATGCGCGGGCACGCTGGTGATCACCAGCACGAACGCGATGGCGGCAAGCGGCACCGCGATGAGGAACACCGATCCCCACCAGAAGTACTCGAGCAGCAGCCCCGCCACCACGGGACCCAGCACCGCACCACCCGCACCGATGGCCGACCACAGGGCGATCGCCCGCGCGCGCCCGGCCCCCTCGGACCACAGGGCGGTGATGAGCGCCAGGGTGGTGGGGAATGCCATGCCGGCCGCGACGCCCGTGAAGATGCGTCCGGCCACCAGCACCTCGGTGGTGGGCGCCCAGGCGCTCATGGCGCTTGCCGGAACCGTCAGCGCCAGGCCCAGCAGCAGCATGCGTCGCCGCCCGTGCCGGTCGCCGATGGCCCCGAGGTACAGCACCGACATCGCGAGCCCCAGCGTGCAGCCCAGCGCGATCAGCGTGAGGCCCGTCTGCGACGTGCCGAGGCTGCCGCTGATGTCGGGAAGCGCCACGTTGGCCACCGACAGGTTGATGTTGCTCACCAGCGCACCGAGGATGAGCGCGGCAAGCACCATCCCGGCGCGGCGCGGCGCGCCGGTCGCGTCGTTTCCCATGGCGGCAACCTAGCGGCGTGGCGTGGCCACCGTGTCCATGGTGCGCCACAATCGCACCATGGCCCCTGCGGAATCCACCCTCGAGATGCTGCTGCGCATCATCACCGGTGTGGTGGCGGCCTGCGCCGCAATCGCCACGCTGCTCAGTTCCGTCTGGGTGACGACCGATCCGGAGTCCACGGGCTCATGGCTGCCCGTGCTGCCCTGGGCAATCATCACCGTGGTCAGCGTGCTGGGGTTCGCGGTGCTGCTGCTCCGCGCGAGAGCCCGCCACGCCGGTCGCCCCGGCGTGGCGGGCTCTCGGCGGCCCTAGACCCTGACGGTGTTCGAGGGGGCGGAGACCCCTGCGCTGTTGAACGCGCGCACCCGCACGCGGGCGCCCGGCTTGAGGTTCCTCACCACCACGCTCGGGGTGAGCGACGTCGTGCGGCCCACGGGCTTGCCGTTCACCGTCACCTGGTAGCCCACTCCGGTGCCCTGGATCGTCAGGCGCAGCGTCGATCCGCTGCGCTTGGCCGACACCAGGCGGGGCGCCGACGGAATGCTGGCCGCCCGGCGCGGTGCCGGGGCGCTCGACACGGGGCGCGGAGCGGTCTCGGGCGTCACCTCCGGGGCCGGTGCCACCGGAGCGGCCGGGGTGACCCCCGACGCCACGTTCACCAGAAGGTTGGGTGATCCGGCCACATCGCCCACCACGTTCTGCGTGGCCCCGCCCACCAGGGCGTTGCGCACGGCGGCGGGCGTGGCGGACGGCTGCGCCGACAGCAGCAGGGCGGCGGCACCCGCGGCGTGCGGCGACGCCATGGAGGTGCCCGACAGCGTGGCCGTGGATGTCGCCGACGTGTACCAGGCCGACCTGATGGACGACCCCGGCGCGAAGACGTCCAGGCAGGTGCCCCAGTTGGAGAACGACGACCGGGCATCGGTCGAGGTGGTGGACCCCACGGTGATGGCGGTGGGCTCCGACGCCGGTGAGTACGAGCAGGCATTGTCCGACGAGTTCCCGGCGGCCACTGCGAACGTGATGCCATCGGCGATGCCGGCGGCCACCGCGGCGTTCAGTGCTGCGGAGTACCCGCCGCCCAGGCTCATGTTGGCCACGGCGGGCACGCCCGCCTGGTGGTGGCGCACTGCCCAGTCGATGCCGGCGATGACGCCGGACGTCGACCCCGAGCCCGAGCAGGACAGCACGCGCACCGGCACGACGGTGGCCGCGGGGGCCACGCCGTAGGAGGTGCCTGCCACGGTGCCTGCCACGTGGGTTCCGTGCCCGTTGCAGTCGTTGCTGCCGTTGCCGTCGTTGATCGACGAGAAGCCGTCTGCCATGCGCCCCGAGAACTCGCCATGGTCGGCACGCACGCCGGTGTCGATGATGTAGGTGGTGACCCCCGAGCCGTTCTGGTTCGTGTTGATGCGCCCATCGAGCGGCAGGCCCGGCTGGTCGATGCGGTCAAGCCCCCACGATGCCGCGGTACGGCTCACCGGACCCGGGGCCGGCGGCGGCGTGGGGTTCGGGCTGGGCGTCGGCGTGGGGGTCGGAGTCGGCGTGGGCGTGGGTGTCGGGGTGCCGGCCGAGAGCAGCCACGACAGCGCGGTGGCGCCGGTGTAGCCGCCCCAGCCGTCCACGGCGATGCGGTAGGTGGTGCCCGATGTGACCGGGATGGTCACCTCGCTCCACAGCCCACCGCCGGCGTCGTCGTTGGCGCCCAGCTGCGTGAGCGAACCCACTGCCGAGCCGGTGTACGCGCCGAGGAGGGTGTCGAACGATGAACCCTGGGTGCGCAGGCGAAGGCTGCCGCTGGACGGCGCCGTCCACTCGTACCAGATGGATGCACGGCCGCTCGATGCACCGTGGTTCGGCTCGCCGGGCTCGCGCTTGGCGCCGATGGTGGTTCCGGTCACGCTTCCGCTGGTGCCGGTGATCTGCTGGGCGTCCGAGAACATGTCATTGGCGACCGGGGAGGGCACGGGCGCCGATCCGGTGAGCGACCAGTTGAGGACGGTCGCGCCCTTCCAGCCGCCGTAGCCATCCACCGCGATGTAGTACGTGGTGCCGGCCGTCACCGCGATGCTGGTGCTGCTCCACAGCCCGCCGCCGGGGTTGTCGTCGTTCGCGGCGAGCGTGGTGAGCGAGCCCACCGTCGAGCCGGTGTAGGCGCCCATCAGCGTGTCGTACGACGAGCCCTGGGTGGTGAGCCGCAGCGTGCCGCTCGCCGGTGCCGTCCACGCGTACCAGATCGATGCGCTCGCGCCCGCGCCGCCGTGGCCGGGCTCACCCGACTCGCGCGATGCCCCCACAGTTGTGCCGGCCACGCTGCCGCTGGCGCCGGAGATCACCTGTGCGCTGGCGAACGGGTCGTTGGCCACGGCCTGCACCTTCACGCCGGGGTCGTCTGCCTGGGTTCCGGCCTGCGCCGCGGTGATGCCCCCGATCGCGCGCACGGGACGGTCGGGCTCCACCAGCAGCACGTCCGGGTTGTTGCGCAGCCGGGCGATGTCGTTGGGGTCGAGGTCGGCGACGAAGCCCTCGCCGATGGTGCGGATGACGGTGTCGACGTCGTTGCCGCGCTTCTCCTCGGCCCTCACGATGGCGCCGAGGTTGGCAGCCGGGTCGATCATCACGATCTGCGGGGTCTCCGCGGCGCTGGCGGTGCCGGTGCCGATGAGGCCGGCGGCGGCCAGGGCACCGCCCACGAGGGCGACGGTGAGGTGCTTGACGGACGTGCGAGGAGTGGTCATGCCCTGAACCTACGCCCAGTGCGGTGCTGGACTAAGGGTTTGGGTGGCACTTCACGCTTTTCTCACAACTCGCGCACCTCTACCGTGCATTTCGTGGCCGCACCGACCCCCGTCATCCTGCTCCCGCCGTCCGAGGGCAAGACGGAGGGCGGCGATGGTCCGCCGATGGATTGGGGCTCAGGCCGCTTCGGATCGTTGCATGAGCAGCGCCTCGCGGTGCGCGACGGCGCTCTGCGCGCCCTGCGTCGCACGGCCGATGCCGGAAAGCTGCTGGGCGTGAAGGGCGCACATCTCGATCGGGCGCTCGCCGAATGGCGTGACATCGACGCATCACCCACGATGCCCGCGGCGCATCGCTATTCGGGGGTGGTGTGGGGCGGCCTCGATCTGGCATCCCTGCCCCCTGCGTCGCGTCGTCGGGCGATGTCGCGCATCGTGGTTCCCTCCGGGCTGTGGGGACTCGTGGCGGCAGATGACGCCATCCCCGCCTATCGCCTGAAGATGGGCGCGCGCGTGGGGCGCCTGGGCCTGCTGTCGTCGTGGTGGCGCCCGGCTGTGTCGGCGGCCCTGGCCACTCGGGCCGGGCGCGGTGCGGTGATCGACCTGCTGCCGCAGGAGCATGCCGCCGCCATCGATGCCACCGTGCTCCGCCCGGGCGCCCTGGTTCGCGTGGACATCGTCGACGATGGGCCGGATGGCCGGAGGTCGGTGGGCCATGCCGGCAAGCAGATCAAGGGATGCCTCGCGCGCGCGATCGTGCACGCGGACGCCCGCACGGCCGACGACATCGCCGCCCTCGATGTGGACGGGCTCTCGCTGGTGGGCATGGAGGCCGGGGACTCGACGCTCATCACCTTCCGGAGGCGCATATGAGCTGGCTGCAGTCGTTCATCGTGGCCATCCTCGCGGTGGCCACGATCTTCTACGTGGCGCGCGCAGTCATCGTGCGTCGCGCCGGGAACCCGAACTGGTCGCGCTGGGCCCTGGTGGCCGGGCTGTTCGCCCTGGCCCTCGTCCTCAACCTCGTCGCCCTGGCGGCCAGCGCCTAGGACCGCCCCGCCGCCCTACTTCTTCTTCGGGGCGGCCTTCTTGGCGGGAGCCTTGGCCGCGGGCTTGGCAGCGGCCTTCGCCGGGGCGGCCTTCTTGGCGGGAGCCTTGGCTGCGGCCTTCGCCGGAGCGGCCTTCTTCGCGGGTGCCTTGGCAGCAGGCTTCGCGGCCGGCTTGGCCGCGGGCGTGGCAGCGGCCTTTGCGGGCGTTGCCTTCTTCGCGGCGGGCTTCGCGGCGGCCTTCGCCGGAGCCGCCTTCTTCGCAGCGGGCTTGGCAGCCGGCTTCGCGGCAGCCTTTGCCGGCGCAGCCTTCTTGGCAGGGGCCTTGGCGTCGGTGGCCTGCTTCTCGGCCACCTTCTCCATGGCCGCCTTCGCCATGGCCTGCACCGACTGCGGGGTGGACGACAGCGGCGGTCGCACGGTGGCACGCATGGACGACCGCGACTGCTGTGCGGCGGCGGCGCGCGCGGCGGCTGCGGCCTTGGGGTCGGCCTTGGGCGGCGGCTTCGGGGCGATGCGCTTGCCGGTGGGCTTGTGCTTGATGACCAGCTTGCCGGTGAGGGCGTCGTCGATCAGCTGGTTCGCAGCCTCCTCGTCGACGTTGCGGGCGTACATGAGCTCGCTCACCAGCACGCGGCGCGCGCGCTCGAGCATCTGCATCTCGCCGGGCGAGAGCCGGGCGTCCTGCTGCCGGCGCTCGAGGTTGCGCACGACCTCGGCCAGCTCGAGGATGTCACCGCTGCGCAGCTTCTCCTGGTTGCGCTTGAAGCGCTGGTTCCACTGGGCGGGCATCTCGCTGCCGGCGGCGTCGAGAACGGCCAGCACCTCGTTGACGGCACGCTCGTTGATGACCGGGCGCAGGCCCGCGGTCTCGGCGTTCTCGCACGGGACCATCACGGTCATCGGCGGCTGCAGGATCTCGATCGTCAGGTACTCACGGCGCTCGCCGCGGATCTCGTGGAATTCCTTGGCAAGCACGGTACCCGCGCCATGGTGCGGGTAGACGACCTTGTCCCCAACCTCGAACATTCATTCTCCTCGTGCCATCTGATCGCGCCACCGGGCGGCGGGCGCCCGGTTTCGGCGCCCCGGCCGGTCCCCGGCGGGATCCGGATTCGGCGTGAAT
>CAZIQQ010000082.1:0-8488 GCA_964541555.1 uncultured Bifidobacterium sp.
CTCCGTAGGCGGCCTCGAGGTCGGCCCGGATGCTCTCGAGCACGTCGAGCCCCACGAGGTCGCCCAGCGCGAATGGGCCCATCGGTGCCGGCCCGCCCGCCGCGACCGCGAGGTCGGCCGCGCGGCGATCGACCGGTGCGCCGTCTGCCGCGCGGTAGGCCTCTGCCATTGCGCGCACCAGCACGCGGTTCACCACGAACCCCGGGCATTCGCGCACCCGCACGGGCGTCTTGCCGAGCGCCGCGGCCAGCTCGATGGCGCGCGAGACGGTGTCCTCGTCGGTGGCCGCGCCCGCGATGACCTCGACCAGCCGCATGGTGCTGGCGGGGTTGAAGAAGTGCAGCCCGACCAGCCGGGACGGCGTGGCGGTGGCGTCGGCGAGCGCCGTCACCGAGAGACCCGAGGTGTTCGTGGCCACCAGCGTGTCCGGGCCGACCACGCGGTCGATGTCGGCGTGCACGCGCGTCTTCAGACTCAGGTCCTCGGGCACGGCCTCGATCACCACGTCGGCCGGCGCGAGGTCGGCGATCCCCCCGACCGCCGTGATGCGCCCGGCTGCGGCGTCGGCCTCGGCGGGGTCGAGGCGGCCCTTCCCGACACGCCGCGCCGCGATGGCCACCGCGCGGTCGCGCCCCTGGGCTGCGCGCTCCGCATCGGCGTCGGCGAGCAGCACCTGCATTCCGGCGACCGCCGCGACATACGCGATCTCGGCCCCCATGGTTCCCGCCCCCACGATTCCCACGGTCGTCATGGGCCGAGCCTACCGGGGCCGTCCGCACCGGCCTCTAGGTTTCCCGAAACCGGAGATATGGAAACCGGTTCACCGAGACCACGGTGATGAACGACACCCACCACGACGTCGCCACGGAAGCCGCCCTCGCCGCGCGGTACCGGCAACGTCGCCTCACTCTCCTGGTGGCGCTGCTCGTCGTGACGGTCATTCCGATCGTGGCCCTCGGCACCTGGTGGCTGTGGCCCCTGCTCGTGGTGCCCGCCGCCCTCGCCGCCCCGCTGGCCGGAGGCACGGGCCTCATCGCCACCCTCCTCGCGTCGTCCATCGCCCTCGCCGCGGCGTCATCGGGCGACGTCGCGTCGTCGGAGGTCTTCATCGGCTTCGTGGCCATCGTCGTGGTGGCCGCGCTCGGCGCCGCGCACGAGGGCATGGGCCGGGGCCTGGTGCACGGATGGGCGTCCCACCGCGACGGGCGCGTGGCCGGCCCTGCGCCCGACCAGGTGTTCGACCTCATCGCACACCGCGACTGCCGTCGTGCCGCCGAGACCGGCAGTGCGGTATCGGTGGCGGTGGTGGCGATCCCCCGCGTCGACTCCGTCGGCCGCACGCACGGGGACGACGTGCTCGACCACCTTCTGGCGTCGTGCTCATCGGCCGTGATGGGCGTGGTGTCGGGATCCGACCTCGTCACCGAGCAGGGTGACGGGCGCTACGTGGCGCTGGTCGCGGGGCCGCTCGACACCGCGCGCGACGTGGCCCAGCGCATGGCCGTGGCGCTGGAGTCGGTTGCGGTGCGCGACCACGACGGACTCCGCGTGACGGCCGGCGAGGTGGCCGTGGGCGTGGCCGAATGGTCCGACTCGGACACCGGCCCCGACTCGCTCATCGAGCGCGCGGGGGCCGCGCTGCTTCAGGACCTCGTCCGATCCGGGCGCCCCGGGGTGGACGACAACCAGGCGACCGGCGAGTTCAGGTCCGTCGCGGTCGCCGACGCCGCGTAATCCGCGCGACGGCCGCGCCCAGGCCGGCACCGGCCACGATGTCCAGCGGTTCGTGATCTGCGGCGGCCACCCGGGCCGTGAGGCCCGTGGCCGCGAGCAGCATGGCCGCGGCGCCCAGGACGGGCCTCTCGCGTGACACCACCAGCGATATCGCCGTGGCCGACGCCGCGTGCCTGCTGGGGAATCCCCCCTCCGCGCGCGCGCCGGGGCGGGGCCTGCCGATGGCGTCCCGTGCAACTCGTGCCAGCAGGCCGGCGGCCGCTCCTGCCACCGCGGCCCGCGCGCCCAGCATGCGCGACCCCGGCATAAGAAGCAGACCGAGCGCGAGGGCCTGGAAGGCCGGGGCCATGGCGTCGGCGGCCAGCCGGGCCGACTCGTGCCCGCCGCGCACCGACTGCACGCGCGACCGCAGGTGGCTCCCCGCGCGCCTGTCGGCGGCGAGGATGACCGACGTGAACTCGGGTGATGCCATGGACGCGAAGGTAGGGCACCGAACCCGGGCATGCCCGGGTAGGCTCGCGGCGTGAAGGTACGGGCATGCATCGGGCTGGTCCTCGCGGTGCTGGCGGCGTCGGGCACGGTGGCCGGCCTCGCCGGCTGCGGATCGTCCAGCGCAGGAGGAGTCGCACCCGAGGTGCTGCCCGAGCCCGATCGCGAGGCGGCCGTTCCCGTCGAGGTGCCCCGCCTGTCGGGCGCCGGCGACCTGGTCATCGGTCGCCCGGGAGCCAGGCCGACCGTGGTGAACCTGTGGGCGTCGTGGTGCGGGCCCTGCAAGGAGGAGATGCCGGCGGTGCAGCGCTTCGCGACGGCGAATCCGGGCGTTCGCGTGGTGGGCATCGCGATCGACGACGCACCCGACGCCGCCAGGGAGTTCGCCCGGGAGGTGGGCGTCACGTTCCCACTGGGCGTCGATGAGGACGACGCCGTGGGCGATGGCTACGGCGTCTCGGGCCTGCCCACCACGCTCGTGCTCGACCGCCAGGGCAGGCTCGCGGCCACGTGGGCGGGGCCGGTCACCGAGGCCGAGCTGGGTCGCCTGACGGCGTCGCTCGCCGGGGCCTCGTGAATACTCCCTGCGTGAGTACCGACGACCGCATCCGCGCCCACTGCCGTCGCCACGGCCTGCTGCCCCCGTCGGCCGGCGTGCTGGCGCTGGTGTCGGGGGGCGCCGACTCGACCTGCCTCATGAACCTGCTGCCCGCCATCCACGACGGTCCGGTGCATGTGCTCACGATCGACCACGGGTTCCGGCCCGAGGCCGCGGACGAGGTGGCGGCGGTCGCCGAGGCCGCCCGGTCGCTGGGCCTGCCCGTGCACGTGGAGCGCCTCGGCCTCGCCCATGGCGGCGGGGCCATGGAGCGGGCGCGTGACGCCCGCCTGGCCGCCGCCGAGCGCGTGCGGCTGCGCGAGGGGCTCGACCTCATCGCGACCGGCCACACGCGTACCGATCACGTGGAGACCGTCCTGTTCCGGGCTGCGCGGGGCACCGGGAGGACCGGCGCCCTGGGCATCGCCCCGCGTCGCGGCTGCTTCGTGCGCCCGCTGCTGGGCATCTCGCGGGCCGAGGCCCGCGCGTGGTGCGAGGAGCGCGGGCTGGGGTTCGTGGACGACCCGACCAACGCCGACCTGTCGACCGCGCGCGCGAGGGTGCGCCACGGCCTCGTGCCCGCCCTCGAGGAAGTGCACCCCTCGGCCGAGGCCAACCTCGCCGGCCTTGTGGACCTGCTGGCCGACGAGGCCGCCGTGGTGGACGCCGCGGTGGCGCTGGCGTACGAGCGCGTGGGGCGGGGCGAGGGTCTCGACGCGGCGCTGCTGGGGCGTGAGCCCATCGCGGTGGCCCGCCTGCTGGTGAGGCGCATGCTCCGGGACGCCGGCCTTCCCGGCGATGCGCTGGGGTCCGACGTGGTGGGCGCCGTCCTCGTGCGCGCGGCGACCGGCCGGGGCACCACGCAGGTGCCGGGCGGGCTCGTGGCCGTCGACGGTGGCGTGCTGGTCGCCGAGGCCGCCGCCGCCGTGGCGCCCCCGGTGCCCACCGCGGAACTCGGCGTGCCCGGCGCCGTCAGGCTGCCCCGGCTCGAGGTCGTCGCCCGCCGCGGGACCGCCGGTTCGACGTCGCCGTCGAGCGCATGGGTGCGCACCTCGGGCAGCCTCACCGTGCGTGCCCCGATGCCGGGCGACCGCATCGCCCTGCCGGGCGGCGGCCATCAGGCCGTCGGACGTCTCCTGCAGGCGGCGGGGGTTCCGGCGCGTCATCGCGCCGCCGTTCCCGTGGTGGCAGATGACCAGCGGGTGCTCTGGGTGGCCGGCTACCGGGCCTCGGCCGATGCCGTCGCGGGCCCCGGCGAGCCGGCCGTGAACCTGACGGCGGCACGCGCGTGAGCGACGTCCCGGGAGAGGTGCTGGTCAGCCGCGAGCGGCTGACGGAGCGGGTGGCCGAGATGGCCGCCGAGATCTCCGCCGACTACGCCGGCCGCGACCCGCTGGTGATCGGGATCCTGAAGGGCGCCGTGTTCTTCACGGCCGACCTGGTGCGCGAGATGACGATCCCCTGCGAGCTCGACTTCATGGCCGTGTCGTCGTACGGCTCGGCCACGCATTCGTCAGGCGTCGTGCGAATCACCAAGGATCTCGACGTGGCCATCGAGGGGCGCCATGTGCTGCTGGTGGAGGACGTCATCGACTCCGGGCGCACGCTCAGGTACCTCATGCGCAACCTCGCCGCACGCGACCCCGCGTCGGTCGAGACATGCGCCCTGCTCAGCAAGCCCGCGGCCGATCGCCTCGACCTGGGCACCCGCTACGTGGGCTTCCGGCTGCCGGATGTCTTCGTGGTGGGGTACGGGCTGGACGCCGGCGAGCGCTACCGCGAACTGCCCTACATCAGCGCCCTGTCACGGCCCTGAGGTTCCGCGCGCCTGCAGGTGGGCTTGGACCGGCCCGAACGCTGCTACCTTGACGACCTGTCGTCGAGCGGGAGTTGACCGCTGAGCCGCTTCTTCAAAAGCGCAGCATTCCCGATACTGATCGTGATCCTCCTGGCCTTCGTGGCCCAGAAGCTCGTCACGTCCTCATCGCAGCCGGCCGAGCAGCCCACGTTCACCGGGTTCCAGAAGGAACTCACCGAGGGCAAGGTCTCGCGCGTCACGATGCAGACCAAGAATCAGGAGCTCGAGGTCACGCTGAAGGACGGCAAGACCTACGTCACGGGCTACCCCGACAACTACGGGGCCGAGGTCACCACGGCCATCGACGAGGCGAAGGTGCCGTTCGTGGTCGAGGGCAAGGGCGGATCCGCCTGGTGGGGCTTCCTCATCACGCTCGCCCCGTTCCTGCTGTTCTTCGTCTTCTGGATCTTCCTCATGAACCAGATGCAGGGCGGCGGATCCAAGGTGATGAGCTTCGGCAAGAGCCGCGCGAAGCGCATGTCCGTCGACCAGCCGAAGATCACCTTCCGCGACGTCGCGGGCGCGGATGAGGCCGTCGAGGAGCTCGAGGAGATCAAGGAGTTCCTCGAGAATCCCAAGCGCTTCCAGGCGCTGGGCGCGCGGATCCCCAAGGGGGTGCTGCTCTACGGGCCTCCCGGCACCGGCAAGACGCTGCTGGCGCGCGCCGTGGCGGGCGAGGCCGGCGTGCCGTTCTTCTCGATCTCGGGCTCGGACTTCGTCGAGATGTTCGTGGGCGTCGGCGCCAGCCGCGTGCGCGACCTCTTCGACCAGGCGAAGCAGAACTCGCCCTGCATCATCTTCATGGACGAGATCGACGCCGTGGGTCGCCACCGCGGCGCCGGCATGGGCGGTGGCCACGATGAGCGGGAGCAGACGCTCAACCAGCTGCTCGTGGAGATGGACGGGTTCGAGGCCAAGGACAACATCATCCTCATCGCGGCCACCAACCGGCCGGACATCCTCGACCCCGCGCTGCTGCGCCCGGGTCGCTTCGACCGGCAGATCATGGTCGACCGCCCCGACCGTGCGGGCCGCGCGGAGATCCTGCGCGTGCACACGCGCGGCAAGCCGATCGACAAGGAGATCGACCTCGACACCCTCGCGGGCCAGACCCCGGGCTTCACCGGCGCCGACCTGGCCAACCTGGTGAACGAGTCGGCCCTGCTGGCCGCGCGCAAGGGCAAGAAGGTCATCGATGCGCAGGAGCTCGAGGAGGGCATCCTGCGGGTCATCGCCGGGCCCGAGAAGAAGACCCGCCTGCTCTCCGACAAGGAGCGCGTGGTCACGGCCTACCACGAGATGGGCCACGCCATCGTGGGGCACTTCCTGCCGAACGCCGACCCGGTGCACAAGATCTCCATCGTCAGCCGCGGCCAGGCGCTGGGGTACACCATCTCGATGCCGTCCGAGGACAAGTTCCTCACCACGCGCGCGCAGTTGGAAGACACCATGGCCATGACCCTGGGCGGCCGCGCCGCCGAGGAGATCGTGTTCGCCGAGATCACCACCGGCGCCGCCAACGACCTCGAGAAGGTCACGGCCACCGCCAAGCAGATGACCATGCGCTTCGGCATGAGCGAGAAGCTCGGGCCGCGCGTGCTGGGCCACAACCACGGCGCGCCGTTCCTGGGCCGCGACATGCACAGCGAGCCCGACTACTCCGACGACATCGCCCGGCAGATCGACGTCGAGATCCGCCGCATCATCGAGGACGCCTACCAGCGCGCCAAGGACATCCTGTCCGAGCACCGCCACGACCTCGAGAACATCACGCAGATCCTGCTGCGCCGCGAGACCATCGAGCGCGACGAGTTCCTGCGCCTGCTCGAGGGCGAGCCGGAGGCCGATGTCTTCCGCGTCAAGGATGAGCGCGCCCGCCAGAAGGCCGCCGAGGCCGAGCGCCAGGCCGACGAGGCCGAGGCCGAGAAGCGCCGTCAGCCGCTGCCGCCCCCTGCACCCGGCGGCGCACCGGGCACCGCCGGGGTCTAGCGCCCCACCCCGGGGTAGCCTGCGGGGCATCTCCGGATCGCCTCTCACCTGGCTGGACGCGCCCTGCGTGATGGGCATCCTCAACGTGACCCCCGACTCGTTCAGCGATGGGGGGGACCACATGGATGCCCGCGCCGCGGTGGCGCATGCCCGGCAGATGGCGCGGGACGGCGCCGCCATCATCGACGTGGGCGCCGAGAGCACGCGTCCCGGGGCGCCACCGGTGGCCGAGGATTCCGAGGTCGCCCGCCTGCAGCCGGTACTCGACGCACTCGTGGACGACCCCCCCGGTGCGCCGATCTCGGTGGACACGCGCAGGGCGTCGGTGGCCGCCCTGGCCCTGGACGCCGGCGCGGTGCTGGTGAACGACGTCTCGGCGGGGGCCGACCCGGGCATGTTCCCGCTGGTGGCCGACCGCGGGGCGGGTATCTGCCTCATGCACATGCAGGGAGAGCCGGGGACCATGCAGGACGACCCGCGGTACGGCGACGTGGTGTCCGAGGTCATCGCGTTCCTCGAGGCCCGCATGGAGGCTGCCGTGAGGGCCGGGGTGCCGGAGCGGGCGATCGTGCTCGACCCCGGCATCGGGTTCGGCAAGACGGTCGGGCACAACCTGGCCCTGCTTCGTGGCCTGGGGGCGATAGCGGCCCTCGGGCGCCCGGTGCTGGTGGGCGTCTCGCGCAAGGGGGTGATCGGCGCGTTGACCGGCCGTGACGTGGGCGACCGCCTGGCGGGCTCCATCGGTGCCGGCCTTGCGGCCGTTGCGGGCGGCGCCGCGGTGCTGAGGGTGCATGATGTCGCCGAGACCGTGGACGCCCTCCGGGCGTTCACCGAGAGCAGCGGAGGCATGGCATGAGCGACGTCGTCGTGCGGGTGCGGGGACTCGAGGTGGGCGGCCGCCACGGCGTGCTCGATGCCGAGCGCGTGCTGGGCCAGCGCTTCGTGGTGGACATCGACATGGTCCTGGGCCACGACCGCTCCACCACCACCGACGACCTGGCCGACACGGTCGACTACGCGTTGATCACCGAGGATGTCGCCGGCATCGTGGCGGGCGAGCCCGTGGCCCTGCTCGAGCGGCTGTGCCGCATCATCGCCGAGCGCGTGCTCGAGGAGCAGGTCGTCAGGGCCGTGACCGTGACGGTGGCCAAGCCGCACGTGGCGATCCATCACGTGCTCGATGACGTCTCGGTGACCCTCCACCTGGAGCGCGACGCGGGGTGAGCACGATGTGGCTCGGCCTGGGATCCAACTTGGGCGAGCGGGCCGATGCGCTGCGCTGGGCCATCACCCGCCTGGGTGAGGAGGGCGCAGTCGTCGAGTGCGTGAGCAGCCTCTACGCCACCGCCCCCCAGGGCGTGGAGGACCAGCCGGAGTTCCTGAACGCCGCCTGCCGTGTGGCCACCGACCTGGACCCACCCGGCATGCTGGCCCTGGCGAAGCGCCTGGAGGCCGAGGCAGGCCGTGTGGCGGGCCCGCGCTGGGGCCCCCGCCCCCTGGACATCGACATCCTCGCCTGGGACGGAGGCGAGTGGCGGGCCCCGGACCTGGTCATCCCGCACGAGCGCCTGGCGGAGCGCCGCTTCGCCCTTCAGCCTCTGGTGGAGGTCGACCCCGACATGGTGCTGCCATCGGGCGAGCGCATCGCCGACCTGCTCGATGCCATTCCCGCGGCCGACCAGCCGGTACGCAGCATCGGACCCCTGTAGCCCCAGAGGGCTCAGGGCCGGGCCCCGGATGAGGGGGTGGCGGCCACTCGCCGAAACGGGATCGGCATTTGCGGGGGCCGCAAATGCATCATCCCCGGCTGCGATCGCCGC
>CAZIQQ010000083.1:0-8379 GCA_964541555.1 uncultured Bifidobacterium sp.
TGGGCGTTACTGGGCTCGAACCAGTGACCCCCAGCTTGTCGAGCTGGTGCTCTCCCAACTGAGCTAAACGCCCTCGGGTGCCGAAGGTTAGCAAGCGGCGGCCCTCACCCCCGAGGGCACGGGGCCCGGCAGTTGGGGGACAATCAAATCCGGATGAAAGTTCCCCCTCCCCCTGTCCGGCCCCGACGGCTCCTGCTCGCAGCGATAACGGCGTTGCTGATCCTGTTCCTGGGTGCCACGGCGACGCACGGCATCGACCGCGCAGACGGCGCGCCAAGGGTGGTGAAGATGGGTGCGCTGGTCACCGCGCTCAGCGACTTCGACCCTGTCGACCAGTCGTTCCGCGCCACGTTCTGGCTGTGGACCACGGTGCCGAAGGCCTACGGCAATCCGCTGAAGGAGATCGACTACTCCAATGCCAAGAGCGTGCGCGTGGATGCCTCGCTTGCGATACCGCAGGACAACGGCACGGTGTGGTACCAGCACAAGGTGTCGGGCACCTTCACGCACGACTGGAACCTGAGCGCCTTCCCGTTCGACCAGCAGATCCTCGCCATCGAGATGGAGAACAACGCGTACGACGCCTCGACGGTGGTCTTCAGGCCCGACGTGGCGAACGCAAGCAACGATGTCGACCTCTCGAGCAGCGGCTGGTCGGTCGAGGGCTTCGCGCTGACCGAGACGACGAAGAAGTACACGAGCACCTTCGGTGACCCCACGCTGGCGCCGCGGTCACCCAGCTACTACTCGCGGCTGGTCATCGCCACCGAGATCTCGCGCGATGGCCTGCTCACGTTCCTCAAGCTCTCCATCGCGGCGATCGCGGCCATCCTCCTGGCCGTGGCCTCCTACTTCCTGCATATCGACAGGGGCAAGGAGCCGCGCTTCGCGATTCTCGCCGCGTCGGTGTTCGCGCTCGTCGTGAGCCTGCAGACCGCAGCCGGTGCGGGAGCCGAGGCGTCGCTCACCCTGGTGGACCGCTTCCATGCGGTGGCTCTGGCCTACGTGGTGGTGGCCGTGGTGGTGTCGATCATCGCCCACATCATGTTCAACCGGGGCGTGGCGATGGATCGCATCAACCGGCTCGAGCGACGGGCGGGGGTCATATCCACGGCGATCCTCGTGGTGCTGCTGCTGCTGCTGTTCGTCACGACCTAGGGAGCCCCCGGGCCGGGCGCGGGGCGCTAGCGGCGAACCCAGAGCGCGCCGAGACCTGCCCCCACCAGCCAGCCTGCGACGAGGCCGAGCAGTGCCCAGAGCCATCCGCCGAGGATGAAGCCGGCCACCCCGCCGATCACCGCTACGGCGATCATCGAGATCTGGATCTGCTTGGTCGGGTCCATGTGCAGTGCCTTCCCCCGTCGCGCTACGACGGCTTGATCTTCGTGAGGTGCAGCACCATGGTGCCGTCCGCGCTGGCCCTGCATCCGTTACCGGGCATTGTGGCCCACGCAGCCGCGCCCGAGGGGTCACGGAACTCCACAACGGGCCGATAGCAGCGATACCTGCCATCCACCTCGATGCCCCAGGGGTATGTAGGGCCGACGTACAGCAAAACGCTGATCCCGAGCGTCACAAGGGTCGACCCTCCCGCGTTTACCTTCAGCGTGAAGGCGGTGTTACCCCAGGTCGTCTCGCCGAACACCGTCTCCAGTCGCATCCGGGGCTGCGGGCCGGGGTGCCCGACGGCGCGCCCGTCCAGCGCCCCGGGCGTGGACACGCCCGAGTAGCCGCTGCACTTCCAGGAGCCCCGCGGCACCTCGAGCGTGACGTCGGTGTCGAGGTCGTTCATCACCGTGAGGTAGCGGGCCTGCGATCCACGCCGCTCCGGACATGCCGTGTCGCCGGCGGCGGCACGCGTGGCGGTGGACGCCGTATCGCCCGAGCCGCAGGCGGCCAAGCCCAGGGCCGAGCCGGCGATAAGGACGGCCGCCAGCAGTGACCCATGTGTGCGGGGGATTGCCACGGGCGCGAAGTTACCAGCAGGGCGCGCTGGTAGCGTGGCCCCGGTGAGCCAGGACGCCCCCGCATACGACGTCGGCATCGCCGGAGCCGGACAGCTGGCCCAGATGACCGTGCTGGCCGCCTGGCCGCTGGGCATCCGCGTGGCGGTGCTGGGACAGCCCGGCGAGCCCGCCACCCCGATGGCCGCCGGCGTGGTGGAGGGCGACTGGAAGGACCCCGAGGCGCTATTGCGCATCGGCCGCGAGGTCGGCGTGCTCACGCTCGAGAACGAGTTCGTGGACGCCGGGTTCCTCATGGCGGTGGAAGACTCGGGCACGCCCGTGCGCCCCCACCCCGCCCGCATGCGCGTGGTTCAGGACAAGGCACTGCAGAAGCAGCGACTGGCAGAGGAGGGCCTGCCGGTGCCGGCGTTCGCCGTGCCCGACTCCGCCGACGACCTCCAGGCCATCGGCCGCGACCTGGGCTGGCCGCTGATGCTGAAGTCGCGGCACCTGGGATACGACGGCTACGGAAACGCCCTGTGCGCCACCCTGGACGAGGCGCTGGCGGCCTACCCCGGGCTGGCCGAGCGCGGCGGCGGCGTGCTGGTGGAGGAGTTCGTGAGGTTCCAGCGCGAGCTTGCGGTGATGGTGGCGCGCCGCCACGGAGGCGGCGACGCCGTGTACCCCGTGGTTGAGACCCGCCAGCACGACCACGTGCTGCGCGAGCTGCTGTGCCCCGCCCCCGTTGACCCCGGGGTCAGCCACGAGGCCAAGCGGGTGGCACGCGCCGCCGCCGAGGCCGCGGGTGGCGCCGGGGTGACCGGCGTGGAGATGTTCCACACCGAGGACGAGCGCATACTCATCAACGAACTCGCCCCGCGGCCCCACAACTCGGGCCACCACACCATCGAGGCGTGCGTGACCTCGCAGTTCGAGAACCACCTGCGCGGGGTGCTGGGCCTGCCGCTGGGCCCCACCGAGCTCATCGCGCCCGGGGCGGCGCTGGTGAACCTGCTGGGCCACCACGACGGGCCGAGCAACCCCGACATCTCGGAGGCCACGGCCATCGGCGGAGCCCATGTGCACCTCTACGGAAAGGCCGAGGTGCGCGTGCGCCGTAAGATGGGCCATGTGACCGCGCTGGGATCAAGCCCCGAGGACGCCCTCGAGACCGCCCGCCTTGCCGCGCAGATGGTGCGCCTGTGAGCGACTCACCCGTGGTGGGCGTGGTGATGGGCAGCGACAGCGACCTGCCCGTGATGCAGTCGGCCGTCGACGTGCTGGGCGATCTCGGAATCGCGCACGAGGTGCGGGTGACCAGCGCGCACCGCACGCCCGAGGAGATGATCCAGTACGGCAAGGACGCCGCCGATCGTGGAATCAAGGTGATCATCGCCGGAGCCGGCGGGGCCGCTCACCTGCCGGGGATGCTGGCGTCGGTGACGACGCTCCCCGTGATCGGCGTGCCGGTGCGCACCACCGCGCTGTCGGGCATGGACAGCCTGCTGTCGATCGTGCAGATGCCTCGCGGCGTTCCCGTTGCCACCGTGGCCGTCGACAACGCCACCAACGCGGGCCTGCTGGCCGCGCGCATCCTGGCGCTGTCCGATGCGTCGCTTGCCATGAAGGTGGCAGAACGCACCGCCGAGATGAAGCAGATGGCGCTGGACGCCGACGCCCGCGTGCGCGGGGAGTCGTCGGGCTCGTGAGGCCCGGTGCCGCCCGGCTGCTGGCGGCCGCGGCGCTCATCGCCCTGCCCGTGGCCGCAGGCTGTGGGGCCCTCGAGCGCACGCCAGTGACCGTGCCGACGGTCACCGCCCCCGCCGTGACCGGCCCGCAGATGTCCACGGCCGAGTTCCGGTCGCGGGCCGAGGCCGCATGCACCCGCCTGTACTCGCGGCTGGGCCGCCTGGGCAAGCCGCCCACCGGCGACATCGGCGAGGCCCGGCGCTACTACCCGGCGGTGGCCGACGCCTGGCACCGGCTGCTGGGTGAGGTCGGTTCGCTGAACGCACCTGCCGACGTTCGTGGCGCCTGGGGGGAGATCGTCGAGGCCTACCGCGCCACCGCGCAGAACGCCGATGAGAACGTGCTGCTTGCGAAGACCGACCGCGAGGCCATCGAGGTGGTCAACTCCGATGCGTCCGCCCGCATGCAGGAGGCCCAGGCGTTCATGGCCGCCCGGGCTCAGGGGATCGGCCTGCCCGCCTGTGCGGGAGGCTAGGCCCGGGGGCGCTACGTTTGCGCCATGAGCACAGATAGCGCAATCGCGTACCCCGTGAGGCTGGCGGTCGACTACCCCGACCGGCCGCTCGATCGCCTGAGCACCGTGCTGCGACTGCTGTGGGTGATACCCATCGGCATCGTTCTGGCCGCGGTGTCGGGCGCGACGGTGGCGTTCGGCGGCACCGCCACGCTGGTGGCGGCGGGCGGGCTGCTGTTCCTGGCACCGTTGCTGATGATCGTCTTCCGCCAGAAGTACCCGCGCTGGTGGTTCGACTGGAACCTGGGGCTCACCAGGTTCTCGACCCGCGTGGCCACCTACGTGGCGCTGATGGACGACCGCTATCCGTCGACCGACGACGAGCAGTCGGTGCACCTGGACATCGACTACCCGGACGTGCCGCGCGACCTCAACCGGCTGCTGCCCCTGGTGAAGTGGCTGCTGGCGATTCCCCACATCGTGGTGCTGTTCTTCCTGGGGCTGGGCGCCATCGGCGCCGTGGTCATCGCGTGGTTCGCCATCCTGTTCACGGGCCGCTACCCGCGCGGGCTGTTCGACTACGTGGAGGGCGTGCTGCGCTGGGGCACGCGGGTGAGCGGCTACGCGTTCCTGCTGGTGACCGACCGGTACCCGCCCTTCTCGCTGCGGGCCTGACCCCCGATACGCCTCGGGCCCGCCGAAGCGGGCCCGAGGGGCACATCAGGTGGTGTCGGCTGCCGTCAGGCGGGCTTGCCGATGGCCGCGCCCTTGCGGGCGTTGAAGCCGTCGAGCATGGTGTCGACGTCGCTCGGCTTGGCCTTCTCGAGAATCGCCTGGTACCGCTGGGTCTGCGTGGTGCGCTCCTGGCGGTACAGGATTCCCAGTGCGAAGCCGCCGCGCAGCGCCAGGTCGAAGGCCTGGCCGCGGTCGGTCACGTCGTGGTCGGGAGCGACGTCGGTGACGGCGTCCTTCCAGGACTCCTGGGTGTTGTTGAAGGTGGTGCACGGCGACATGGCGTCGATGTACGAGAAGCCCTTGTGCTCGACCGCCTGGGTGATGAGCTCGGTGAGGGCCTTCGTGTTGAACGACGCACCGCGCGCGACGAACGACGCGCCGGCGGCGATGGCGAGGGCCAGCGGGTTGAGCGGGTCCTCGGGGTTGCCGAACGGCGTGGACGGCGCCTTCTGCTCGAAGAGCGAGGTGGGCGACGCCTGGCCCTTGGTGAGGCCGTAGATCTCGTTGTCCATCACCAGGTAGGTGATGTCCACGTTGCGGCGGGCCGCGTGCGGGAAGTGGCCGGCACCGATGGCGAAGCCGTCGCCGTCGCCACCCACCGCGATGACCGTGAGGTCGGGGTTGGCCAGCTTGACGCCCATGGCCACCGGCAGCGGACGGCCGTGCAGGGTGTGCACGCCGTAGGTGCTGGCGAAGTGCGGCAGGCGGCTGGAGCAGCCGATGCCCGACACGATGACCGTCTTGCTGGGGTCGAGATCCATGTCGGCCATGGAGCGGTACAGCGACGCGAGCACGCCGAAGTCACCGCAGCCCGGGCACCAGATGGGCTTGAGCTCAGACTTGTAGTCGTTGGGCTTCCTGGTGCTCATGCGGCTACCTCCTGGGCAGCGAGGTCGATGATGGCCTCTGCGGTGAAGGGGAGGCCGTCGCACTTGGCGACGCTCTCCAGCTCGTTGATGGTGGTCTCGGCCTTGATGAGGCGGGCAAGCTGGCCCGTGTAGTTCACCTCGGGCACGATGATGCGCTTGGCGTTGGCCACGAACTGCTCCACGCGGCTGGCCGGGAACGGGCCCAGCACGCGGGGGTAGAAGGCGCCCACCGACAGGCCCTGCTCGGCCAGGCGGTCAACGGCCTCGCGCACCGGCCCGAAGGTGGATCCGAACCCGATGAAGGCGACGTCCTCGGGCTGGGCCTCGCCGTGCACGGCCACGCGCGAGGTCTCGCGGATGGGCTCGAGCTTGCCGAGGCGCTTGGTCTGCATGCCGAGGTGGATCTCCGGGGTGTAGCCCGGGTGCCCGTACTCGTCGTGCTCGATGCCGGTGGCCACGTACATGCCGTTCGGCTCGCCCGGGATGCCCATGGGCGACACGCCGTCCGCGGTGTACTCGTAGCGCTTGTAGTCCTCGCGGGCGATACCGGCCGAGGTCTTGCGCTGCACCAGCTCGATCTTGTCGGTCTCGGGGCGGTGGATCACCTCGAGGCGCGTGGCCAGGCCCTGGTCGGTGAGCAGGATGACCGGAACCTGGTACTGCTCGGCGTAGTTGAACGCGTCGACCGTGGCGTAGAAGCAGTCCTCCACCGACACGGGCGCGATCACCACGCGCGGGGCCTCACCGTGGCTGCCGTAGAGCGCCTGGTTCAGGTCGCTCTGCTCGGTCTTGGTGGGCAGGCCCGTGGACGGGCCGCCGCGCTGGGCGTCGACGATGACCACGGGGATCTCGGCGGTGCCGGCGTAGCCGATGAGCTCGTTCATCAGGGAGATGCCCGGGCCCGAGGTGGCCGTCATGGCCTTGGCGCCGGTGTAGGAGGCGCCCACCACCGATGCCAGCGAGGCGATCTCGTCCTCGCACTGGATGGTGAGGCCGCCCGTCTGGGGCAGGCGCACCGAGAGCCACTCGAGGATGTCCGATGCCGGGGTGATGGGGTAGCCGGCGAAGTAGTTGACGCCGGCGGCCACGGCACCCACGGCGATGGCCTGGTTGCCCGAGATGAGCATGCGGTCTTCCTCGACCTCCACCGGCGGCACCAGCGGGTACTTGCCCTTGAGGTCGGCTGCCTCGTCGGCGCCCGCGTGCAGGGCGGCGATGTTGGCGTCGGCCACGCCCTCCTTGTGGGCGTAACGGCGGAGCACGAGCTCCTCGATGGGGGTGGTGTCGAAGCTGATGACGCCCGTCACGGCGCCCACGGCGACCATGTTCTTGGCGCGCAGCGAGCCACCGATCTCCTTGGCGAGTTCCTCCATGCGCACCGGACGGGCGCGGGGCAGGTACTCGTCGGGAATCGTCACCTCGGTGACGTCGTAGAGAATCGAGCCCTCGGGCCCGAGGGAGTCCCAGTTGAGGTCCCAGGCCTCCTGGTTGAAGCACACGAGCAGGTCCACGTCCTTGCCGTGGCTCCAGATGGGCTCGTCGCTCAGGCGGAACTGGTACATGCACGGCCCGCCCTTGATCTCGGCGGGGAAGGTGCGGAACGTCTGGGTGTAATACCCGCCGCGCGCTGCGGCCTGGGTAAGGATGTCCCCGGACGAGATGACGCCCTCGCCGGACTCACCGGCCAGGCGTACGACGACGGAGTGTCGTGCAGACAACGTGCCTCCAAGCGGATGGGTCGCCCGGGACGCGCGTGACCCGGGCGGCGGAACGGCGAGACGACGGAGGATTCGGGACTCCAGGGACGCACCGCACCAATTGCCGCCGGGATGCTAGCCACGCGCCCGTGCCCGGGCAATGCGCCCGCCCCGGTGGGTGACGAACGCCCTTAGGCGCCGGGAGCGCCGTCGCGCCGGCGCGACACCGGCGTGGACTGGTACTCGTAGAACGCCGGGGCGTCGGTGACCTTCTGCACCCGCCCGCCGGGCCCGGTGATGGTGCCGTTCACGCGGGCCAGCACCTCCACCAGCGCGCTGCGCCCGGTGCGGTCGAATGGCAGCGGCGTGGCCCTGCGAGCCGTGTAGGTGAGATCCACGCGGAACCGGCCCAGCGTGCCGCGCTGGCGCATGGTGGGCGGGTACACGAACTCACCGGCGCGGCTCCAGCCCCGGTAGTCGATGTCGAGGTCGGCCGAACGGGCCGTACCCAGCCTGCGCGTGGGCCCCGAAAGAACCGCCACGCCGTCGGGCGGCCCCGTGATGCCCTTCACCACGCCCACGGTGAGCGCACGGCCCGAGGGCAGGAACGCCTGGCTCCAGTCCCAGCCGGCCAGTCGACCCCCCGACAGCGAGAACCGGCCCCAGTTGTGGTCGTGGTAGGCAGGGGCGTCCTTCACCCGCACGGTGCGCCCGCCCACGCGGAAGGTGCCGGTTGCCGTGGCGCGGGGGGCCGCGACGGTCCACCCCACGTACTGGCCCTTGCCCAGCCGCATCGGCCCGGCCACGAATCCCGGGGCCGTGCGGCGGATCACCAGGTCGGCCGAGACGTCCGCTGCGCGCCCGTGCAGGGCGAAGCCCGACCGTCCGCGCACGCGCAGGCGGTAGACGCCGGGGCTCACCTCGCGGAG
>CAZIQQ010000084.1:0-3687 GCA_964541555.1 uncultured Bifidobacterium sp.
GCCCTGCGAAGCGGCGCGCTCAAGATGCGCGTGGTCACCACCTTCACCCCTGTCGCCGGGGTCGCGGTAGTCAGCACCCGCAACCTCACTGCCAGGCGAAGGCGCTAGGCCCCGCTACCTCACCACCACGCGCCGGCTGCTCTGCGCCACCACGCCGACCGCGCCACGCGCGGTGGTGGTCACCGTCCAGGCGCCCTTCGACAGCCGGATGGCGCAGGTGTACTTCCCCTTCTTGATGGTGCACTTGCCGGTGGCCTGCTTGGCGCGGGCCATCTCGAGGAATCCCCGGGTGGCCGCGGCGCTGCCGGTGGTGGCGGTCTGGACGATGCGCGTGGCCCCTGCGGGCACCGTGCCCGCGGTGGTGGCCACGCCGCGGCTGATCGCCAGCGAGGCGCGCAGCGCGGGCACCACCGGCGAAGCGGGCGGCGTGGCCGAGGGTGCTGCGCCCGGTGTGGCAGCGGGCGGGGCGGGCGGGGAAGTGGGCGTTACCGCGCTGCTTGCGGCCGAGGCTGCTGAGGCACCCACCCCGTTGCTGGCCGTGACCGTGAATGAGTAGGCCGTGCCCGCCGTGAGCCCCGTCACCATGCACGTGGTGGCACCGGTGGTGGTGCAGGTGCGCCCGCCAGGCGAGGCGGTCACGGTGTATCCGGTGATGGCTGATCCCTCATCCGATGCCGGGGCGGTCCACGACACCGTCGCCTGCTCCTGCCCGGCCACGGCCGTGACCGCGGTGGGCACTGTGGGCACGTCTGCGGGCGTCACCGACCCCGTGATGTTCGACAACGGTGAGTCGCCTGCGGCGTTCGTGGCCTTGACCGTGAATGTGTAGGCGGTGCCATTGGTGAGCCCCTGAACCGTGCAGGTGGTTCCCGTGGACGTGGTGCAGGTTGCGCCACCCGGTGAGGCCGTCACCACCAGGTTGGTGAAGGCGGGGCCGGTGTTGGGGTTGCTCCACATGACCATGGCTGACCCGGAGCCACCCGCCGCGCTCGCACCCGAGGGTGCGCAGGGCCGGTTGGTCACGGCCGCCCGCCCGATGTAGGTCGGAGCGGGGTTTGTCTGAACGAACGTGCCGCCCGCGTACAGGGTGTCCGGGTCCGACGCCGCGAGGGCCCTGACGGCTCCGGAGCTGCCCAGCCCACCGCCCACCGGCGACCACTGGCCGCCACTCCAGGCGGCAACGCTGTCTGCCGCGGCCGTGCCGGCGGTCGTGAATGCGCCGCCGGCATACAGCACCGTCTGCCCGCAGTAGTTCACGGCCTCGAGGGCATGGACCGTGCTGTTCATCCCGGCGCCAAGGGCCGACCAGGACGACCCGTTCCACCTGGCCACGTTGTTCACGGTCGCGCCGCCCGCCACCGTGAAGCTTCCGCCCACGTAGAGGTTGTCCGACCCATCGAGGGCGAGGGCGTTGACCGGGCCGTCCATTCCGGCGCCGAGGGTCGACCAGGACGACCCGTTCCACTTGACCAGGTAGTTGGCGGGCGCGCCGGCGGCCGTCGTGAAGTCGCCGCCCGCGTACACGTTGCCCGCGCTGTCAACTGCCAGGGCGTTGACCGTCTCATTGGGGTCGGTCGCCCAGTTGCCCCCCGCCGCTGACCACGACGTGCCATCGAACTTGGCGATCTTGTTGAACGCGAGTGTGGGGGGGCCGACGTCGTAGAACCTGCCGCCCACATAGAGGTTGCCGCCCGCCCATGTCATGGCCGTCACGTAGTTCGTGGCCCCGGCGACGTCGCCGACTCCCGACCAGCTCGACCCATGCCACTTGGCGAGCATGCGGGTATTCGTGTTGCCACCGGCTGACATGAAGGCGCCGCCCACGTACACGTCGCCTGACGGCGTGGCCTGAACCGCGTGCACCGTGCCGTCGACGCCCGACCCGGCAGAGGCCCAACTCGACCCGTTCCACTGGCCGATGCGGTTTACCAGCGTCCCGAAAGGGATCTGCGTGAAGTCTCCGCCGGCCCAGAGGGTGCTGGCTCCGACATCGAGCGCGTACACGGGGTTGTCCGGCTGGTCACCCATTTGCGACCACGTTGCGGGCACGCCAACGGCCGATGAGCAGGCGGCAGCCAGGGTCAGGGCGCAGCCGAGCATCGGGGCGAGGGGGGATCTCATGGTTGGAGGGTACTTCGTGCCACTACCTCACAACCACCCGCTGGCTGCCCTGCGCCACCCGGCCTGGGTGAGGCGGCGCCCCCGATGGCATACATTCCGCGCATGACCCCTCGCTCCCCACTCACCACCGCTCGCCGTGCGCTGCCCGCCGGCACGCTCGCCATCGGCGCCGCCGTGGCCGCCGTTGCCACGTGCGCGCCCGCCATGGGTGCCGGCGCACCGTCGATGCTCTTCTCGCAGTCGGGAGGCGAGGCGACCACCCGGCAGGTGAGCGGGCGCACCGTTGACCTGACCCTGCGCACCGCCCACAAGGCGGTGCTGGCGTTCGAGGACAGGCCCGGCAGGCGCACGGCCACGCTGGCCGAGCACAAGTTCCTGGGCCTCTGGCAGGGCAGCTTCCGTGCCGACCCGCCCAACGCCATCCTCACCGGGCGCGACTCCCTGGGGCGCAACCGGCGCGTGGTGGGGGTGATCACCCGGGCGGCGCGCACCCCCGGGGGCGTGCGCTACCGCATGCGCGTGCTCCGCGGCACGGTGCCCGAGCGGCTCACCATGGCCAACCTGACGGTGGACGACGTTCCGCTGTCGGCGGTGACGGCGTACCTCGCGCGCCAGGGCGCGCGAGCTCAGCAGTACCAGGCGCTCATCAACGCCCTCAGGTTCCCCATGTACGTGCAGCCCGCGGCCGCCGACACGATGACCGTGCCGCCCGGCGCCACCGCCACGCTGGGGCAGACCGCTTCGGCGGCCCCCACCATCATCACGCTCGGCACGCTCACCGTGGCTCCGGGCGCAACGCTTGTGGTGCAGGGCGTCACCAGCATCCGGGCGCAGCAGCTCACCATGGGCCCGGGTTCACGCATCGTCATGCCGGGCAGCCCCGGCCTGTTCTCGCTCACCGCCAGCCGCCTGCCCGTGTGCGCGCCGCCATCCGACCTCACGGTGGTCGGCACCCTCACCCAGGTGCGCTCGATGCTGCCCCCGCTCGGCCTCATCACCCAGGCATTGCTGCCCGTGCCCGTGACAAACCAGGCGTGGCCCGCCGCCGGGGTATCGGCCTCGGGCGCGCCGGGTGGCTGCGTGGTGACGTGGGCCTTCAACCCGCCGCCGGTGGTGGCGCCCGTAGCGGTGCCGCCGCAGTTCCCGGGCATGAGCGCCACGATCGTGACGCAGTCCACCACCCAGCAGGAAGTGGCGGTGGCCGGTTCGGGGCCATTCGCACCGGGCGCCGTGGTGATCACCGTGCACTCCGCGGGCGCCCCCACCGCGTAGGCCGCCCGCGCCGGGCGGGCCGGGGCCGCTCTCGCTAGCGCACCACCACGCGCCGGGTGCCCTGGGCCACGACCCCGGCCGGGCCCAGCGCCGTGGTGGTCACGGTCCACGAGCCCTTGCTGAGCCGAACCGTGCACCGGTAGGTGCGCCGTGTCACCGTCCTGGTTTTCCTGCTGCGCACGGTGGTGATGCGGCACGTGCCCCGTGCTGCCTTCGCCATCTCGAGGAATCCCCTGGTGGCCATGCTGGTGACGCCGCCCGTGACGCCCCCGCCGCCCCCGATGGTCTGCACCA
>CAZIQQ010000084.1:3787-8286 GCA_964541555.1 uncultured Bifidobacterium sp.
GGGGCAATGGGGGTCCACTGCGCGTACAGGGTGACGCCCTCCGTGACGACCAGCGACTCCCCGGGTGCGTAGGCCGTTCCGGTTCCCGCAGCCTGGGTGTTCCACCCGGCGAAGGCCTGGCCGGGCCGCTCGAGGTTGCCGGTGTTGCCGGGCACGGTGAGGGACGAGCCGTAGGCGACCCCGGCGCTGGCGGGCAGGGTGCCCCCGGTGGCTCCGTTGGCGTGGTAGCCCACCGTGAGCGTGCGCGCCACGAAGGTGATGGTCACCGTGCCGGGCGCTCCGTCCGTGGTGGGGGCGTACGACGGCCACCCGGTGCCGGCGCCGCCCGCCGCTCCTCCTCCCGGGGAGAACGTGGGTGCGCCAACGCGCAGCGCGGGGTCGACGAATGAGCCGCCGGCGCCCCCACCCGACGTAGCGCCCTCACCACCACCGCCGTAGCCAGCGCCTCCATCGCCGTCGGCGTTGCTGGATGTGCCCCCGCCACCACCACCTGCCGCCCAGGTCGCTCCCGCCGCGCCACACGTGCTGCCGTCGCAACCGCCCGCCCCGCCCGTGCCGCCACCGCCACCATGTCCGCCCGAGCTCTGGCCGGCATTGTTGTTGCCCTGGCCCCCGAATCCATTCGCCCCAACGCCGCCCGGGCCGCCGCTGCTGCCGGCACCCCAGCCCCCGGCGCCACCACCCCCTCCACCGGCCACGGCGATCACCCGTGCCGGGTCGACCGCCCCACCCGAGTAGATGGCACTGAACCCGCCACCCCTGCCGGCGGGGTCAGACGCTCCCCGGGCGCCCCCGGCCCCAACGACGATGGTGATGGAGCCGAGCGCGCTTGCGTCAATAGCGCCTTCGACCCGGGCGCCGACGCCTCCGGCCGCGCCAACCACCACGCCGTTGTACACGCCTCCACCACCACCGCCACCCATCAGGTCGATGGCCAGAGACGCCGTGCCCACCGGCACCGCGATGGTCGTCGACCCCGACCCGTATGTGCACGTGATGGTCTGCCCGACCGACGGCAGGCCGGTGGGGCAGACGGGCGCGGCCGACGCTGGGGCTGCCAGCGCGAGCCATGCCGCAGGCGCCACAGCGGCGGCGAGCATGGAGCGGGAGAGCGTCACGGGAGGGATTCCACTCCCTTCCCTCACCTGACCCTCAGGATCGCGCAGCGCCTCATCGAGGTGTTGCCCACCTCATCCACCGACACCACGCAGGCGCCGACCCTGCCGCGGAACGACGCCGGTGTGCGCCTGGTCATCTCGAGGAAGTAGATCTGCCCGGCGCGCGAGCGGCTGAGGCGCGTGGTGTCGAAGTCGAGGGGCTGGCCGTCCTTGATCAGGATGATCTCCTCCACGGTGCGTGAGGTCGCCGCGCGCACGGTGTACGACACCCGAAGCGGCTTGCCCACCCGGACGGTGCCGCCCAGCACCCGCACCACGGGCTTGGTGGACGGGCCCGCCGAACCCCCCGTGTCGCGCACCACGGGCACGCCCTGGCTCTCGAGCCACGCGACCACGGGCGCGAAGTCGGTGCGCGTGTAGAGGCCGGGCAGGAAGGCCCGGCCGCAGCCGAACCCGTTGGCCACCACGCCCACCAGGTACTCGCGGCGGTCGTAGCCCCAGCCGGTGAGGGGCCCGCCGGAGTCGCCCTGGCACGAATCGCTGCCACCCGTGAGCGGCTCGCCTGCGCACACCTCGAAGGCCGTGGAGTTCACCAGCGTCTTGCACATGCCGGGTGCCAGGGTGCGCAGCCGCACATCCTGCAGCGCCTCCGGGAACGCACCCCTCTCCGACAGCACCCCCCAGCCGGCGGTCCACGCAGGTGCCCCGGCGCGAAGCGCCCAGCGCGAGTCGCCCGACACCAGCAGCGGCGTGACGGGCAGGTCCTGATCCACGGTGATCACCGCGATGTCGGGACGGTAGGGGGCTTCCGCTGCCGGCGGGCGCGCGATGCCGGTGACGCCCGCCGATGTGCCCACCGCGCCCTGCAGGGTGGCGTCGCCCACGCGCACGCGCAGCAGGGCCTGGTCGTGCGTGGGCGTGCCGTCTGCCTTCCACAGGCAGTGCGCGGCGGTTACCACCAGCCGTGGCGCCACCACCGTGCCCCCGCAGAACTGGCTCTCCCACATGCTTTCCCCACCCTGCACGTAGAGAGCGGCCATGTAGGGCCATGCGGCGGGGTTCGCGGTTCCTCCGCCCACCACCGCCAGTGATGGCCCGGCGAGGCCGGCCAGGGACAGAAGGGCGCCGATGCCGGCGATCAGGCGCAGGGCAGATGTTCTGAGGCGGGGCATGTGGGGCATTTTACCGGCCCTCAGCCGCTCGAAATACGCGCCCCGATGTACTGCTCCACGAGCGTGTTGCCGTTGTCGTACCAGGCGGCTTCCACCACGAACCTGAAGGCGCAGCCCCGGTTGATGAACCCCGGCAGGCGGATGATGCTGGCGTTCTGGCCATCGCCCTCCGCCTGGAACCTCACGGTGCGCTGGGCGATGCCGCCGCGCTTGCCGGCACACACGACCTTCACCGCCCCGTCCATCTCGGCGGGAACGCCATCCACCAGGTTGCCCGCTGCGTCGCGCTCGACCGTGCGACCGACCATGATCGCGATCACGCGCTTGCGCCCGCGGATCTTCCATCCCGGCACCATCACGCTCTTGTCGATCTGCAGGAACGGCGCGCCCTCTGAGTAATCGTCGAGATAGATGGTGCCGTGGGCGCTGCTCGCGGTGATGAGTCCCAGACCGAGGGCGGCGGTTGCTGCGATGGCGATGAGGCGGTTCATGCAGGGCTCCCTTCGTTGACCGGAGCGAAAGTCACGGCGAGCAGCGCATCGGCTTACAGACCCGCGGGTCTACAGTGGCGGTCTACCGATTCCCCTTGGAGGTTGGGCGTGACCTACCGGCGCGTGGCCCTGACATCCCTTGCCCTTGCGTGCACCGCGGCGGCGACGTCGCCCGCGCTGGCTGCTCCCCGCACCATCACGGCGTGCTTCGCGGTGTCGCAGTTCGCGCCGCTCACGTTGTCGGCGGATGGCGGGCTGTGCCCGCCGGCCTTCCGGAAGGTTGAGTGGGACGCCCGCGGGCGGCAGGGCGATCGCGGCCCGCGTGGTGCACGTGGGGCAACGGGTGCGCAGGGCCCTGTCGGCCCCGCCGGGCCAGCGGGTGCCACGGGCCCCGAGGGCCCGCAGGGCCCCGTCGGCCAGACTGGCCCCCAGGGCCCGGGCACCACCATCTACGCGAAGGTCAACGCAAACGGCACGATCACCGCGGGGTACTCGTCCAACGTCAGCGGGGTCACTCTGGTTACCACCGGGATCTACACCATCAACATCTCCCGCACGGGTGGCACCCAGGGGTGCATTCCGCAGGTGACGGCCGATTGGGTCGGCCAGCCACGAGTCGCGAACGTGAACATCCAGAGCGAGGTCGGCGGCCAGTACGCCGTTGCCCTATACCGCACGGACACGAGTGCCTCCGTGAACGGAGACTTCTGGTTCACCATGGTGTGCCCGGCGTCCTAGGGGCCGTCCGGAACCTCTACAGGCACGACCCCTAGGGCATCGAAGGCCGGAGCCCAGCGCGCCGTGCGTCGGCCTCCAGGGATGCCAACTCCGTAGCCCATTCGGCGCGTTGCTGCGCGTCGGTAGTGCTCTTTGCTGTCGCGAGCGAGGGCGACCCGGCAAGTGACGCGGAATACGTCGACGACCACGAGGTGCCATCGGCGCAGATGGCCTCGGCGTGGGTGGTGGTGGCGAATCCGAGGTCGTTGGTGAGGAAGTACCCCACGAAGGAGCTGTACGGCGTTGCCCGGTTGATCAGCCCCTTGACCATCATCCCCGTGCCCACCACGTACATGCCGGCGGGGCAGTAGAGGGTCCCGGACGTATAGCCGCCGTTGCTCACGTAGAGGTCGCCGGAGTCAACCTTCACGATCCGGCCCATGCCGCGCTGACCAGTCGCCCCGGCCGCCCCGGTGGCGCCAGCAGGTCCGGCAGGACCTGCTGGACCAACAGGTCCCTGCAGCCCGCGGGCCCCGCGCGGTCCGCGGGCGCCCCGCAGCGCGTGGGCTGCCTGCACGTTCCCCTGCTGCGCGCGCGACGCCGCATCGGCCGTCGCCACCGTGCCCGTGCCCGGCACGTTGGTCATGGCAATGCCTCCTCCGATGCCACGGGCAAGGGCACCTGCGGCGATGAGGGTGGTCTTGGTGGTCATGTGGGGCCTCCCCGGGTGGTGACGTTGAGGCGGGGTCACCCGGTCGGGTCGTGAGCCTTACGCCCTGCCACGCGCCGCGCTACCTACTGCGCGAACCTCTCGTCAGCCGCTCCCATGCCGCCGCCACGCCGAACCCGAGGCCCGCGAACACGACGAACACCAACCACCCCGCGAACAGCACGGCCTCGGGGGCCACGAAGACCCAGAACCACCAGGTGTTGAGCGGGTAGGGCATGGGGGATCCCTCCTACCCCCGGAACCTGCGGCACGAGGTGTGCGCGACGGCCTG
>CAZIQQ010000085.1:0-8169 GCA_964541555.1 uncultured Bifidobacterium sp.
GTGGAAACCTCGCCAGCGTGCGCCTGGCCGACATCGGCGCATCGGTGGACGTCGACGCCGCCCTGCAGGCGGCCCGCGATGCATCGCCCAGCCGCCTCGTGCGCGGCATCAAGGCGATCACGGGCCAGTCGGTCAATGAGGTTCCGCTGACCGTGACCTACCGCAAGGGTGCGCTTACGGGGTGGGTGGCGGAGATCGCCGGCACCATCGACCGCTCCGAGGAGAACGCCGTCGTCAGCGTTGATGGCACCACGTTCACCGTGCGCCCGTCGGCCGACGGGCGCCTGCTCGACCGGAAGGCGCTCGAGGCGCGGCTGTCGGGCGACCTCGCCGCGATCCCCTCGGCGGTCGAGGTGCCCCTGCGCACGACGCGCCCGGGCCTCACCACGGAAGCGGCGAAGCAGCAGGTGGCGGAGGCCGGTGAGATCCTCCGCCGCGGATCCACCGTGGTCGTCGACGAGGTGCAGGCCACCCTGCCCCCCGCCGATGTCGCCGCCGCCATGCGCTTCGGATCGCAGGGGCTGCGCATCGCAGGCGCCGACCTCAGGCGCCCGCTCATCAAGGCCTACCCGGCCGGGTCGGTGGTGCCGAGCCCGGCGCGATTCGACATCAGGGGAACCCGGGCGATCCTCGTGCCCTCGAAGGAAGGACGGCTGGTCGACGCCCGGCGGGTGGCCGAGGGACTGATGGGCGGGGACCGCCCGGTCGAATCGGACTTCGTCGCGGTGACGCCGGTCTTCACCACCGAGAAGGCGCAGTCGCTGGGCATCAAGGAGGAGGTCGGGTCGTTCACCACCCCGTACGACGCGGGACAGCCCCGGGTCACCAACATCCGCAGGGCCTCGCAGATCCTCAACGGCACGATCATCCCTCCCGGCGGCACGCTCTCGCTCAACACCGCGCTGGGCAAGCGCACCGCCGACCGCGGATTCGTGGCTGCGCCGATGGTGGCCGACGGGCTGCTGGTGGATGCCGTGGGCGGAGGCGTGTCGCAGCTCGCCACCACCCTCTTCAACGCCGCGTTCTTCGCGGGCTTCCGCCTGGACGACCACACGGCGCACCAGCTCTACTTCGAGAGGTACCCCGAGGGCCGCGAGGCCACGATCTCGTGGCCCACCCCGGACCTGAAGGTCACGAACAACTGGAAGGCCTCGGCGCTGGTGCGGGTGTTCAACAGCTCGAGCGGGGTCACCGTGGCCCTCTACTCGACGTCGTTCGACCGCAAGGTCGAGACCGAGACCAGCGAGCGGTACGACTTCACCGAGCCCGCGGAGCGGCGCGTGACCTCGGACTGGGTGGAGCCCGGGCAGGAGGTGCTGCAGTCATCCGGCTCGCAGGGCTTCAGCGTGAAGGTTTCGAGAAAGGTCTACGAGGGCCGGCGCCTCAAGGAGGACGACGCGTTCGAGACCGTCTACCTGGCGCCGCCGAAGGTCATCCTCGTGGCCGAGGGCACGCCCGGCGCCGAGACCCCGGCCAGCCCGGACTGACGGAGCTCAGGCGCCGCCCGTGCGGCGGCGCTCGACCTCATCGACGCCGTGGTCGTCGGGTAGCCCGAGCGCCCGGTTTATCGCCTGCAGGGGCGTGATGCCCTGCTCTGCGGCGTTCGCCCCGGTGCGGGCCGCGGGCGACACATCCTGGGGGGTCGATGCATCAACGCGCCGGCGCTCCAGGGACTGGGCCCAGGGCTCGCCCAGCACCGGCCAGCGCGCCAGCACGGCAGCGTGCCGGGCATCGCGTCCGGCCGCGCCGGTGGGCGCGCCGCGCCCCGGCGTGTACTCGGCCATCGCTAAGTCCCCATGGGCTGCCCGCGTACACTCATGGGTGGACGATAAGGCATCACGAGGGAGGCTCCCAATGGGCGACACCGGGCCCGCGATCGACGCGCTTCAGCAGCGGGGAGAGGCCTACCCCCCGCCGGCGGGAATGGCGACCTACGCGGTCGTCGGCGACCCCGCCGTCTATGACCGCGCTGCTGCCGACCCGGTGGGCTGGTGGGAGGACCAGGCGCGGCGCCTGCAGTGGGACACCCCCTGGCACACGGCGCTCGACGAATCCGACGCCCCCTTCTACCGCTGGTTCACCGGCGGAACCCTGAACGTGGCCGCCAACTGCCTGGACCGGCACCTGGCCGAGCGCGGCGACCGCATCGCATTCCACTGGGAGGGCGAGCCCGGCGACCGGCTGCACATCACCTATCGCGAACTCCACGAGCGCGTCTGCCGCTTCGCGAACGCGCTGAAGGCGCTCGGCGTCGGGCGCGGGGGACGCGTGGCGATCTACATGGGGATGATCCCCGAGCTGCCCGTCGCCATGCTGGCCTGCGCCCGGCTGGGTGCGGCGCACACCGTCGTCTTCGGCGGGTTCTCGTCCGAGGCCCTCAGGGACCGCATGGACGACTTCGGGGCCACGGTGCTGGTGACGCAGGACCACTCGTTCCGCGCCGGGAAGCATGTGCACCTGAAGGACAACGCCGACGCCGCCCTGGCGGGCGCACCCGGGGTGCGCCACTGCGTGGTGGCCCGCCGCAGCGGCGATCCGGTCGACTGGACCGACGGCCGCGACGCGTGGTTCCACGACCTCGAGCAGGCGTCGAGCCCCGACTGCCCCGCAGAGCCCATGGACGCCGAGCAGATGCTGTTCGCGCTCTACACGTCGGGCACCACGGGCAAGCCCAAGGGCATCGTGCACACCAGCGGCGGCTACCTCACGGGGGCATCCGCCACGCACCGGATGGTCTTCGACCTGCGCGATGACGACGTCTACTGGTGCGCCGCGGACATCGGCTGGGTCACGGGCCATTCATACATCGTGTACGGGCCGCTGGCGAACGGCGCCACCAGCGTGATGTACGAGGGCGCCCCGGCATTCCCATCACACAGCCGCATGTGGGAGATCGCCGAGCGGTACCGGGTGAGCATCCTCTACACCGCCCCCACGGCAATCCGCAGCTACATGAAGTGGGGCGACTCCTACCCGAAGGTGCACGACCTCTCCGCCATCCGCGTGCTCGGCAGCGTGGGCGAGCCCATCAACCCCGAGGCCTGGGAGTGGTACCGCGACCTCATCGGCAGCGGCACCGCCCCGGTCGTGGACACCTGGTGGCAGACCGAGACCGGCAGCATCATGATCAGCCCGCTGCCGGCGATAAGCACCCTGAAGCCGGGGTCGGCATCCCGACCCCTGCCCGGCATCTCGGCACGGGTGGTCGGCGAGGACGGCCTGGACGTGCCGCGCGGGGAGGGCGGGTACCTGGTTATCGACCGTCCCTGGCCATCGATGCTGCGCACGCTCCTCGGCGACGACGACCGCTACGTGGCGACCTACTGGAGCCGCTTCCCGGGCCTCTACCTGGCCGGCGACGGCTGCCGCGTGGACGAGGACGGCGACTACTGGCTGCTGGGTCGCATCGATGACGTCATGAACGTCTCCGGGCACCGCCTGTCGACCATCGAGGTCGAGAGCGCCCTGGTCGATCACCACGCCGTGGCCGAGGCGGCCGTGGTGGGGCGCGCCGACGAACTCACGGGCCAGGCCATCGCGGCGTTCGTCACGCTGCGCGACGGCGTGGTCGGAGACGAGACGCTGATCGCGGAACTGCGCAACCACGTGGCGACCCTCATCGGGCCGATCGCGAAGCCGGCGTCGATCGTGCTCACGCCCGACCTCCCGAAGACCCGGTCGGGGAAGATCATGCGCCGCCTGCTGCGTGACGTGTCGGAGCAGCGCCAGCTGGGCGACGTGACCACCCTCGCCAACGAGGAGGTCGTGGAGGAGATCGCGGCGATGGCCACGGTCAACCCCCACCAGGAGGACTAGGCCGGGGCGCCTGCCAGCAGGGGCGGCAGCTCATGCCCCGCCGCGCGCATGCGGTCGGCGGCGTGGGTGCGGGCCGCCTCCACCGCGTCGCGCACGGGCGTGAGGCGGTGCGCCTCGCGGTACCAGTTGATGAGCCCCTCCAGGGCGAGGGCCAGCGCGAGACGGTGCTCGGCGCCACCCTGCTGGGCCTCCCACTCCGAGGCCATGAGGCCCGCCAGCACCAGCGACGATGCCGCCGGGGGCTTGCGGGCCACGGGAACCGGCCCCACGGCTGATCGCACGAGGTCCATGGTGATGCGACGGGCACCGCGCTGGCCGGACCAGGGCACCAGCAGCATGTCGACAGGCGCGCCCCCACGGGCGATCACATGGACGGTGCCCGGGGGCACGTGTCCGTCGGGGCTCTGCGCGATGGCCGTGGCCAGCTCGCGGATGCGGTCGGCAAGACCACGCACCTCGCGCTCGTCGGTGCCGTGGATGCCCTGGGCGATGAGGCCCAGCACCAGGTCGAGGCGATCAGCCGGGGCCGGGCGCCCCGTGCCGCCCCCGGGAAACGTGACCCGTACGGCGGCGACACCCGCGCTGGGCATCTCCACCTCGATGCGTGCCGGCGGCCGGCGGCCGATCATGCAAAAACCCCTGCGACAAGCCATTTTTCACGGCCCACGCAGCCGTTGCGTCCGGATGCGTTGGTAGCGTCATCCTCACTTCGCAGCGATCGCTGCAGCCTCCGTCCGGAGGTCACCGAAGCGAGGAGACCCATGACCAAGGCCGACTTCGTCAAGCGCGTCGCGCGTGCAGCCGACCTCACCAACGACCAGGCGACCCGCGCAGTGCAGGCCGTCCTGGACGAGCTCGAGCTCGCCCTCAAGGCTGGAGACGAGGTGCAGTTCTCCGGCTTCGGCAAGTTCTCGGTGTCGCACCGTGCAGCACGCGAGGGCGTCGACCCCCGCAACCCGGGCCAGAAGATCCAGATCCCCGCGCGCAAGGTGCCCCGCTTCCAGGCGGGTGCCCAGCTCAAGCGCTCGGTCGCCGGGTAGCAGCAGTTCCTCGCCGCCAGGCGGGCCCCTCGTGGGTCCGCCTGGTCGGCGATGCAGGAGCCGGAGGCGGGATTCGAACCCGCACGCCCCGAGGGACCGGGGATTTTAAGTCCCCCGCGTCTACCAGTTCCGCCACTCCGGCCGGACTCCACGGGCATCCGGTTCAGCGCCCGAAGGTCGCCGCGCCGGGCGTGCGGTCGAACGAGGCGAGTCGGGTGTCCTCGACCAGGCGGCACCAGTCCTCGGCCAGGATCGGCCAGCGCTCGAGCACCTGCTCGTGCCTGATGTGGCGAGTGTTCTCGCCCTTCGAGAAGATCATCCGGCGGTCGTCGGCCGGGTCCTCGGTTCGCGCCATCGCATCGGCCAGGCCGTCGACCACGTGGATCGAACTCTCGGGTTCCCCGGATGTCGCCTCGATACCCATCGGAGCCGATTCTACGGGCTCGGGTCGCCGCCGGTGCGCGCGAGGCCCATGGCCACCCCGTCGAGGGTGTCGCGTTCGGACACCACCACCTCGCGGGCACCCAGGGCATCCATCGCCCCGCCGAGCATCGCGAGCCCCGGCACGATCACGTTCACGCGATCGGGGTGCAGCCCCGGGGTGAGCGCGCGCGTGGATGCCGGAACCGCCGCCAGCGCCGCGAGCACCTGCGCCACGTCACCCCGCGTGATCACCATGCCGTGGATCGCCTCGGGGTCGTACGCGCCCCTGAGGACCGCCGCGACGGTCGTGACCGTGCCGGCCACGCCGATGAGCACGCCGGCGCCCCTGAACCCGGGGGTCCCGCCGCGCACCAGCGCCACGGCCTCCGCGGCGACGCGATCGACCTCATCGGCGGTGGGCGGGTCATGCACGACCAGGTCGCCCTGCCGGTTGACCCCCAGCGGCAGGCTCACCGCGCGCGCGGGCCCCGACTCATCCCCCTCCACCACCTCGGTGCTGCCACCACCGATGTCGAGCACCGTGCACGGACCCGGGGCGCCGTCCATCACGAGCCGGGCGCCGGTGAAGGCCAGTATCGCCTCCTCCTCCCCGGTGACCACGCGCAGCTCCGCCCCGAGGCGTTTGCGCACGACGGCCTCGATGTCGGACCGGTTCGGCGCCTCGCGTACCGCCGAGGTGCCCACGGCCACCACCGGCGGCGACCCCACCAGCCCGATGCGGCGGCCGTATTCCGCGAGGCACGCATCGAGGCGCGCGATGGCCCCGGGCGTCACGGTGCCATCTGCGGCGGCCCCCCGGCGCAGGCCGGTGACCGTGACCAGGCGCTCGCCCACGGCGCCCCCCGGATCCATGCGCTCCATCAGGAGCAGTCGCACCGAGTTGGAGCCGACGTCGACGACGGCGGCGCGCACCCCTATCGCCCGCGGTACCGGATGAGGGCGCGGATACCCGCGATCCAGCCCAGCGGGCCCTTGATCTCGACGATCGCCAGCCACGCGTAGCGACTGATCACCTGGAGCTCCGCCACCGGAACCCTGAGGCGCTCGATCTCGCGAGAGAGCTCCGCGGCACCGCCCTCGGCACGCGCGAGGCCCCGCTCGATGTCGGTGAGGCCGCGGCTGATGCCATCGGCGAGGGGGGTTATGCGGCGGCTGCTCGCTCCGATGCGGCGCTTCAGCCTGAGGCCGCGCACGGCCGCGATGGCGAGCCCCGCGACGAAGAGCACGCCGAGGGCGATCGCCGCGCCAGAGATGGTCCACCCGGTCCAGGCCATGGGCTGGGACACTACTGGCATGGACATCCACTGGGTCGACGTATTCGCCACCGCACCGCTGTCGGGCAACCCGCTCGCGGTGATCACGGCGCCCGCCATGCCGCGCGACGATGCGATGCAGCGCATGGCGGCCGAACTGGGGCTGTCGGAGACCGTGTTCGCCGTGCCGGGCGACCCCCCGCGCCTTCGCATCTTCACCCCCGAGGCCGAGATCCCCCTGGCCGGGCACCCGCTCGTGGGCGCCGCCTGGGTGCTCCGGCGCATCGGCTGGATCGGCTCGGAGGCAATGCTGTCGACCCCGACCGGCGACATCCCGGTGCGGGCCGACGACCACGGAGCGGCGATGACACGCAGCGGGCCGGCATCGCCCGGCAGCGCCGACGCCGGAGCCATCGCGGAGTGCCTGGGTGGCCGCGCCGTGGGCGACGCACCCATATGGGATGCGGGCCTGCCCCAGGTGATGCTGGAGGTGGCCGACCTCGATTGCCTGTCGCCCGACCACGACGCGCTTCGCATGCAGGCCCGTGACGAGGGCTGGGCCGGGGTGAGCGCCTACGTGGTGCGAGGCCGGGACACCGGTGCCGTCGAGGCCGAGGTCAGGCACTTCGCATCGCCCATCGGAATACCCGAGGACCCGGTCACCGGCAGCGCCGCGGGCGCCCTGGGGGCGGCGCTGGCCGCCAGGGGCGACGGCGACACACAGGGCGACCTGCGGCTCGTGGTGCGCCAGGGGCGCCACCTCGGCCGCGATGGACTGGTGCAGGTGGACGTCGCCGGCGGCCCGGGGGGGCCGGCTGCCGTCACGATCGGGGGGGCGGTCGTCCCCGTGATGGCCGGGATCATCGGCGAGGGCATCCTCCCGGGCTAGGGTGGGCTCCATGGCAGGTCCGCCGCTCACCGAACGCCGGCTCGCATTCGTCCTGGGCAAGGGCGGCGTGGGCAAGACCACGGTCGCGGCGGCGCTCGCACTGGGCCTGGCGGACGCCGGGCACCGCACGCTGCTGCTCGAGGTGGCCGGCGAGCGGCGCACGGAGGCGCTGTTCGGCACGCCCCCGTCGGTCGACGCACCGGTGGAGGTCCGGCCCGGGCTCCACGCGCTGTCGGTGGATGCCGATCGGGCCACCCAGGAGTACCTCACCATCCAGCTGAAGGTGAGGCCGGTCGTCGAGATGATGTCCCGCAGCCGTGCCTTCCATCAGGTGACCCAGGCAGCGCCGGGGCTCTCGGAGCTCGTCACGCTCGGGAAGATCTGGGATCTCGCCACCGCGGTGCAGGGCGGCACGCCGGTGTGGGACCGCCTGGTGGTGGACGCACCGGCCACCGGCCACGGCATCGCCCTGCTCGAGGTGGCGGGCAACGTTCGCGACCTGGCCGGATCAGGCCCCATCCGCGATCAGGCCGACGCGATCGAGCGGGTGATCCGCCACCCGGCAGCCACCGGGGTGGTGGTGGTGGCCCGCCCGGAGGACCTCGCCGTCACCGAGGCCGTCGAGGCCGTGCAGTCCATGCGGGCCAAGGACCTGCCGGTCACCTGCGCCGTCGTCAACGGCGTGCGCACGTCGCCGTTCGGAGCCGCCGAGGTCGATGCCCTGCGC
>CAZIQQ010000086.1:0-4297 GCA_964541555.1 uncultured Bifidobacterium sp.
TGCAGGATGAGGTCGCTGCCGGCCAGCGCGTCGAGCGCCCACCCGGGGATGCGGTCGAGGAACTCGCCGACGTGCGTGTCGGCGATGACCCCGATGATCATCCCCGGTACGCCCGCCGCGCGTCGTGGCGCTCGAGCGCCAGGTCGATGAGGCGCTGCACCAGCTCGGGGTAGTCGAAGCCGTCGCCGGCCATCAGGCGCCCCCACACGCTGGTCGACGTGAAGCCGGGGATCGTGTTGATCTCGGACACGTAGAGGTCGTCGCCCTCGAGGAAGAAGTCAACCCGGGCCAGGCCGCTGCACCCGATGGCCTTCCATGCGCGAACCGCCAGCTCGCGCGCGTGGTCCTGCACGTGCGTGGGCACATCGGCCGGCACCTGCAGGCGCATGCCGCCCGGCTGGTACTTGGCCTCGTGGTCGTACCAGTCGTTGTCGTGGAGGATCTCCCCCAGCGGCGACGCGTGCGGGTCGGTGCCGCCCAGCAGGCCCACCTCGACCTCGCGGCCCATCGCACGGCGCTCCACCAGCGCCTTGTCGTCGTGGGCGAACGCCAGCTGCAGCGCCGGCCCCAGGGAATCCTCGTCGGGCACCGGGCTGATGCCGAAGCTCGATCCCAGGCGCGCGGGCTTCGCGAACGCCGGGTAGCCGATTGCCTGCGCCACCCGGTCGCGCACGCCCTGCGGGTCGTCCAGCCACTCGGAGTGCATGACGATGAGCGTCTCCACGCGCGGGATGCCCGCGGCGGTGGCCAGCACGTGGAACATCGCCTTGTCCATGCCCACCGCGCTGGCGGCCACGTCGGCCCCCACGTACGGCACGCCGACGGTCTCGCAGAGTCCCTGCACCGTGCCGTCCTCGCCCCACGGGCCGTGCAGCACGGGGAACACCAGGTCGATCTCCACCGGTGCCGCGTCACCCGTGAGGTGCACCAGCCACGCCTGATCGCCGGCCGCGGGCACGAGTGCCACGGGGTGGCCGCCCAGCGTCCATGCGCCATCGCGGTCGATGGTGACCTGCACCACCTCGTAGCGCTGAGGGTCGATCGCGGCGGCGACCGAGGCGGCGGACGCAAGCGAGACGTCGTGCTCGCTGCTGCGCCCGCCGCCGAGGACGGCGACCCTCATCAACGGGGCGCGGGAGGCTGCGAGCTTCCGCCCGACCCGCTGCCGGATCCGCTGCCCGATCCCGACGGCGCGGGAGGCTGCGATCCGCCGCCCGACGACCCGCCGCCGCTGGATCCGCCCCCGCTCGACCCACCGCCGCTGGATCCACCACCGGTCGGCGGGTAGGCCACGATGATGGTCACGGTGGAGCCGGCCGGGACGCTGCTGCCGGGCTGCGGGTCCTGGTCGATGACGGTGCCCTCGGGCTGGGTGCTCTCGGCACCCGAGGAGTTCACGCTGAACCCGAGGCTCTCCAGCTTCGACCGCGCCGTCGCCTGGTCGCTGCCGGTGACGTCGGGGACGCTGCTGCCGCTGGACGCCGCGACCACCAGGTCGACCGACGTGCCCTTGGCCACCGATGCGCCACCGCTGGGGTCCTGGCCCACCACGGTGCCCGGGGTCTGGCCCGACGACCCGTCGTCCTCGGTGACGCTTCCCACGGTGAGTCCGGCACCGGTGATCTCGGAGCGCGCGGTGTCGACGTCGCTGCCCGTGACGTCGGGCACCGTCACCTTGGTGATGCCCTTGCTCACGTACAGCGTGATGGTGTCGCCCGATGCCGCCTTGGTGCCCGCCTTCGGGGCCTGGCGCACCACCGTGCCGATCTCCCTGTCGCTGTCCACCTGTTCGGTGACCACGTCGAAGCCGGCCTGTTCGAGCGATGCCTGGGCATCCTCGATGGCCTCGCCGACCACGTTGGGCACTGTCACCTCGGCGGGCCCTGACGATACGAGCACGGTCACCGCGGAGTCCTTCGCCAGCTCCGTTCCGGCTTCGGGCTGCGTGCCGATGACCACGCCGATCTGCACGGTGTCGCTGGCCTGCGTGCGCTGCGTGGGCTTGAGGCCGGCGTCGCTGAGCGTCTTGAGGGCCGCCGGGGCATCGAAGCCCGCGACGTCGGGCACCGCGATGAGGTCGGAACCGCCGCGGGTCAGCGACAGCGCCAGGGCCACGGCGATGGCCGCGACGATGACCGCGACGATGCCCCACATGGCGCGCCGGTTTCCGCCGCCCTTCTTCTTCGCGCCGCCGCGTCCGCCGCCCCGGCCCGCGCGGCCGCCTCCCGATGCATCGCCCAATGCCTGGGTCTCCATTGTCGCCGCGGCGCCGGTGGCCGCTGCCGCCGGGGCCGTGAGGATGAGCGTGGACTGCTGGCCGCCCGACATGTCGGCGCGTACCTCGAGCAGCGCGGCCGTGAACTCCTCGGCCGACGTGTAGCGGTCCTCCGGGCGCTTCGACAGCGCCTTCATGACCACCGCGTCGAGTGCCGGCGGGATGTCCTGCGCGAAGACGCGCGGGGGCACGGGCGGCTCGTTGATCTGCTTCATCGCGACCGTCACGGGGCGGTCGCCGTCGAACGGCACGCGCCCGGTCAGCATCTCGTACAGCACGATGCCCACGGCGTAGGTGTCGCTGGCCGCGGTGGTCTCCTCGCCCTGGGCCTGCTCGGGCGAGAGGTACTGGGCGGTGCCGATGACCGAGCCCGCCTCGGTCATCTGCTGGTCGGCGTCGGCCCGCGCGATTCCGAAGTCGGCCACGCGCAGCCGGCCGTCCTCGCCCACCATCACGTTCTGGGGCTTGATGTCGCGGTGGATGATTCCCGCGGCATGCGCGGCCGTGAGCGCCGAGAGGATCTGCAGGGCGTTGTCCACGGCGACCGCGGGGTCGAGCGGCCCCTGGTCGCGGATGACCTTCTTGAGGTCGGGCCCCGACAGGTACTCCATGACGATGTAGTAGGTGTCCTCGGCCTCGCCGCGGTCGTACACCGCGACGATGTTCGGGTGGTTCAGGCCGGCTGCCGCCGACGCCTCGCGTCGGAACCGCTCGACGAACGCCTGGTCGGCGGCGAAGCGGTCGGCCAGCACCTTCACGGCGACCTCGCGGTCGAGCACGGTGTCGTAGGCCAGGTACACCGACGCCATGCCACCGGTGCCGATCTGGTGGCCCAGCTCGTAGCGGTCGCCGAGCTCGGTTCCGGGTCCGATGCTCATGTGGTGGGCTCCCCGGGGACGGGATCGATTGACAGTGCCGTGCGCATGACCTCACCGGCCACGGGTGCGGCCTCGGTGCCGCCGGTTCCGGAGGTGTCCTCGATCACCACGGCAACGGCGACCTGGGGGTCCTCGGCCGGCGCGTACCCGATGAACCAGGCCTGGTTGCGCTCGGGGTCGCCGGTCTCGGCCGTACCGGTCTTTCCCGCCACCGACAGGCCGGACAGCCCGGCCTCGGTTCCCGTTCCCTCGGACACCACGTTCTGCATCATGCGGCCCACCTCGGACGCCACGTATGCGCTGGCCACCGAGTCGATCTCCTCGGGGCGCTGCTGCTTCACCACCACGCCGTCGCGCGTGATCGCACGGCGCATGAGGTATGGGCGCATCATCCGGCCGCCGTTCGCAACGGCGCCCGCGACCATGGCCATCTGCAGTGGCGTCACCTGGAGGTTCTCCTGTCCGATCGCGATACGCGCGGAGTCCTCATCGCGCTGGTCATTGGGGAGGATCTTCCCGGCACGGTACCTGCCCGAGACCGCGACCTCACCACTGGGGAGGTCGATCTCGGTGGGGCGGGCGAATCCGAACCGGTTCATCTCGCGCCCGAGCTTGCGACCGCCCAGCTCGTCGCCGATCTGCGCGAAGGTGGTGTTGATCGAGAATGTCAGCGCGTCGGTGAGGTTGTGCAGGCCGTACTTCGCCCTGCCGGAGTTGTAGATGGGCTTGCCATCCACCACGTACACGCCCTTGTCGTCGAAGGTCGACGATGCCGACCACTTGCCGTTGTCGAGCGCCGCCGTGGCGGTGACCACCTTGAAGGTCGAGCCAGGCGGGTAGAGGCCGCCGGTGCTGCGGTTGAGCAGGGGCGCCCCGTCCTGCTTCCGGATGGATGCGAAGTCGCTGCTCACCTCGTTGAGGTCGAACGCGGGGGATGATGCCAGCGCCAGCACCTTGCCGGTCTTCGGCTCGATGGCCACCACGGCGCCCCTGCGCCCCGACAGCAGGGCTTCGGCGGTCTTCTGAACGCGGGTGTCGAGGGTCAGCCGGATGTCGGCGCCGTCCTTGGTCTCCTGCCGCAGGCGGTCGAGGATGGCCCCGGTGCCGTAGCTGCCCGCCAGGTAGCGGTTGTACTGCTGCTCCA
>CAZIQQ010000086.1:4397-8034 GCA_964541555.1 uncultured Bifidobacterium sp.
ACCACCTGCCAGTAGCCCAGCATCACCACGAGCACGGCGAAGCCGACCGCGAGCGTCAGGTAGAGGGCGCGTATGGACCGGTTCACGTGGCCGGAGCCCCCCGCACGGCCTCCACCAGGCCCTGCCGTGAACGATTGCTTATGACCAGCAGCAGTGCAGCGATGCCGAAGTTGACCACCACGCTCGATCCGCCGTACGACATGAAGGGCAGCGTCACCCCGGTGAGGGGCACCAGGCGCACCACTCCGCCGATGATGATGAAGGCCTGCAGGCCCACCACCGCCGTGAGGCCGCCCGCGAGCAGCTTGGAGAAGCCGTCACGTGCCGCCGTGGCGATGGCGAACCCCCGTGCCATCAGGAGCACATAGAGAAGCATGACCCCGATGGCCCCCACGTAACCGAGGTCGTTGGAGACCGCGCTGAAGATGAAGTCGGTCTCGAGGGCGGGAATTCGTGGGTTGCCCCCCTCGGTCACCAGGAGGGCCCGCCCGAAGCCCGGGCCCACCACCCCGCCGTCCGCCAGGGCATAGAGCGATTGCACCATCTGGTAGCCGGTGCCCTGCACATCGTCGAATGGATGCAGCCAGGAATCGACGCGCACGCCGATGCGCGGCACCGTGGCCCAGATGAACAGCGAGCCGGCCACGAACAGGCCTATCCCGAGGCCCACGTACAGCGCCCGGCCCGTCGCCAGGTAGAGCATGGCCAGGAAGACGCCGAAGAACAGCAGGGCTGTTCCGAAGTCGTTCAGCACCACCACGGCGGCCAGCGCCGCGCCCCAGAACACCAGTATCGGCGCGAGGTGCCGCAGGGCGGGGAGGTTCAGGCCGAACTTGCGCTGGGTGGGGATTGCCAGCACCTCGCGCTTCTCGCGCAGGTACCCCGCGAGGAAGATGACCATGAGCACCTTCGCCAGCTCGCCCAGCTGCACGCGCTGGCCGCCGCCGATGGAGATCCACAGCCGCGATCCGTTCACCTCGGTGCCGAACACCATCGTCGCCACGAGCAGCAGCACCGCGGTGAGGCCGATCACGTACCGGTAGCGCTCGAGCACGCGGTGGTCGGGCATGAACACGATGACCGCGCAGAATGCGATGCCGCCCAGCGTCACCCAGATGGCCTGGTCGCCCGCCAGCCCGGGGTCGATGCGGTAGAGCATGGCCAGCCCGATGCCCGTGAGCGCCGCCAGGATCGGCACCAGGTATGGGTCTGACAGCGGCGCGCGCAGGCGCAGCACCGCATGCATGACCACGAACACCATGGCCACACCGAGGGCCGTCTGCCACGGGCCGGCCTGCAGCTCGTCGGCCCTCGCCGACGCGCCGGCCGCGAGGCCCAGCATGCCCAGCAGCAGGGCAGGCACCAGGAACCCCAGCTCGCGCGACCTCAGGCTCATGGGCGCCCACCGGTCTTCGGCACCTTCCACTGCTGCGGCATGCCGTAGCGCCAGATGAGGCGGGTCGCCAGCGCGGTGGCCTCGCCCTCGCCCTGGATGCCCCGGTCGAGGGCGTCCCGGTCCTCCGCCGTCACCACGGCTGCGGGCACCCCGAGCGGGCGGCCGTCGTCCATCAGGGCGATGCCCAGCGGCGAGTAGGGGAGGCCCGCGTACAGGCGCACCTGCCCGGCCTCGTCGGCCTGCACCACGTGTGACCGCGATGCCGCCCATGCGGTGGCCCCCGCGATGACGCCCGCAACCACCAGCACCGCCGCGCCGGCCAGGAGGATGCGCGAGGTCGCGGTGGGCACGCGCTCGAGCACCCGCCCCGGCTCGGGGGCGCGCACGGTGCGGGCCCCGGGCTCCACCATTGGCCGTGGCAGGGTTGCCACGCGTGGTGTGGCGGGCACGAACACCGCCGGTTCGGGCACCGGGGCGGCCGGGCCCTCGCCCACCCGGGCCAGCACAACCGTGGCGTTGTCCTCGCCCCCCGACTCGTCGGCCAGGGCCAGCAGCGCCACCGCGGCGTCGTCCAACGATGCGCCGTCGGCGAGGGCGGCGCGGATGGCCGCATCTCCAATGGCGGCAGACACGCCGTCCGTGCACAGCAACACGATATCCCCGGGCTCCACGCCCACCTGGAAGGCATCGGTGCTCACCTTGTCCGATGCCCCGAGGGCCCGGGTGATGACGTTGCGCTGCGGGTGGCGGTCGGCCTGCTCCTCGGTCAGCGCGCCACCGCGCACGAGCTCTGCCACCACCGAGTGGTCATCCGTGAGCCGCCGCAGCTCCCCACCGCGCACCAGGTACGCGCGGGAGTCGCCCACATGCACCACGTACAGGCGGTCGTCGTCGCCCAGCATGCACGCGGTCACGGTGGTGCCCATGCCGGCACGGCCCATGTCGCCCGCCGCGCTGCGCCTGATGTCGCCGTTGGCGCGCTCCACCGCACGGCGCAGGTCGCCGGGGCGGGGGCTGCCGGGCAGACCGTCGAGGGCCGTGATGGCGATGCCGGCCGCGACCTCACCGGCCTTGGCGCCACCCATGCCGTCGGCCACGGCGATGACGGGCGGCCGCACCAGGTGGCGGTCCTCGTTGTGGCCGCGCACGCGCCCCACGTCGGTGGCCCGCGCCAACTCGACCCATGCGAGGCGCGGCGTCATCCCGTGGCCGCCGCCTCCCGGGTGACGGCGTCCACGCGGGCGAGCACCACCGTCACGTTGTCCGGGCCACCTGCCGCGTTGGCCCGGTCCACCAGGCCCGTCGCGGCGGCCTCGAGCGTGGCCGACCCCTCGATGACCTCGAGAATGCCGTCGTCGTCCACCGGGCCCGAGAGGCCGTCGGTGCACAGCAGCACCACGTCGGCGGGCTCCAGGTCAACGCGCAGGGCGTCGATCTCGATGTCGGAGTCCACGCCCAGGGCCCGGGTGATCACGTGGCGTGCGGGGTGGTTCTCGGCGGCGTCGGCCGACAGGGTGCCGCGGCGCACCATCTCGGCCACCACCGAGTGGTCCTCGGTCACCTGGATGATCCGGCCGTCGCGGACGAGGTAGGCGCGTGAGTCTCCGACGTGCACGAGGTACAGGATGCCGCCTTCCAGCACGCCGGCGGTCGCGGTGGTTCCCATGCCCGTGAGGTCCGGGTCATCCATCGCGGCACGCGCGATGGCCTGGTTGGCCTGCCTGAGGGCCTCGAGCAGCGCGGTGGGGTCGCTGGTGGCGGCCGCGCCGGCGGCGCGAAGGGCGTCAACCGCCAGGCCGGCGGCGGTGCCACCGCCCAGGTGCCCGCCCATGCCGTCGGCCACCGCGATGAGGGGTGGCGCGAGCAGCTCGCGGTCCTGGTTGTCGGACCGCACGCGACCGACGTCCGACGCCGACGCCAGCTCGATCACCGCCAGGTCGGTGCGCCCGCTCATTCCTCCCACCTCAGCACGGTCTCGCCCACGCGTATCTCGTCGCGCAGGTGCAGTTGCTGCTCACCCGAGATGCGCCGCCCGTTCACGTAGGTGCCGTTCAGCGACCCCAGGTCCTCCACGAACCAGAAGTGGCCCTTGCGGAAGACCCGCGCATGGGTGGTGGATATGAACTGGTCGGTGATGGGGATCCGGCTGCTGCGAGAGCGGCCGATGGTGGCCCCGCCCGCGACGTCGTACATGGTGCCCACGGGCAGGCTGCTCGAGCTTCGCACCACCAGGTGGGGTTC
>CAZIQQ010000087.1:0-8013 GCA_964541555.1 uncultured Bifidobacterium sp.
TCGGCGCCGACGTGACTGAAGTGGCCGAGGGCATGGGGCTGGACGCCCGCATCGGCCCGAAGTTCCTTTCGGCGGGCGTGGGATTCGGCGGCAGCTGCTTCCCGAAGGACGTCTCGGCGCTCAAGCAGCTGGCCGGCAACAGCGGCTACCACTTCCAGCTGCTGACCAGCGTGATCGAGGTCAACGAGCTGCAGAAGCGGCGGGTGGTGGGCAAGCTCAAGCGCCACCTGGGCGACCTGGAGGGCAGGGAGATCGCCCTGCTGGGCCTCGCATTCAAGCCCGGCACCGACGACATGCGCGAGGCATCGAGCGTGGTGCTGGCCGCCCGCCTGCTGGCCGAGGGCGCGCGCGTGCGCGCCTACGACCCGGTGGCCCTGGAGGCCGCATCGCAGCGCCTGAACGCCGTGGCCCTGTACGACGACCCGTGGCAGTGCGTCACGGGCGCGGACGCCGTGGTGATCGTGACCGAGTGGCCCGAGGTCGTGGGCCTCGACTGGGCGAAGGTGGCCCAGGTGATGCGCGGCGACGTGCTGGTTGACGGCCGCAACGCGCTCGACCCGGCCGAGGTCGTGGCGGCGGGCTTCGCGTACGAGGGCATCGGCCGGGTCGTGCCGTCGTGAGCACCCCGGCGGGTGTGCGCCAGGCGGTGATCCTCGTAGGCGGGCAGGGCACGCGCATGCGCCCGCTCACCGACACGCTTCCCAAGCCCATGCTGCCCCTGCTCGACCTGCCATTCGTCGAGCGCCAGGTGGACCACCTGCACCGGGCCGGGGTGGACCGCATCGTGTTCTCGTGCGGGTACCGCCCGCGCGAGATCGAGGAGTACTTCGGCGACGGATCATCGCGCGGCATCGAGATGGGGTACGTGGTCGACCCCGAGCCGCTGGGCACCGCGGGCGCCATCGCCAACGCGTCCCCGCTGCTGGCCGACGAGGACGTCTTCGTGCTGAACGGCGACATCCTCACCGACCTCGACCTGGCCGCGCTGGTGGCCCACCATCGCGGCCTGGGCGCCGAGGCCACGATCGCCCTCACGCCGGTGGACGACCCGAGCGCGTTCGGCCTGGTGCGCACCGATTCGGCCGGCCGGGTGACGGAGTTCGTCGAGAAGCCCGGGCCCGACCAGCTGATCCCGGGGGAGCCCTACCGCATCAACGCCGGTACCTACGTGTTGTCGCCCTCGGCGCGGGCGGCCATCCCGGTCGGCCAGCAGGTGTCGATAGAGCGCGACACCTTCCCGCTGCTGGCCGCGCGCGGCGGGGTGGGTGCCATGGGGTCCGACTGCTACTGGCGCGACATCGGCACGCCGGAGTCGTACCTGGACGCCCACCTCGACCTCCTTTCGGGCCGCGTGGGGTTCATCGCCTCGCCGGGCGACGCCTGGGTGTCGCCAGAGGCCTCGGTGCATCCGTCGGCCATCGTTGCCGCAGGGGCCTGCGTGGGCCCGGGCGCCTCCATCGGCCCCGCGGCCGTGGTGGGGGAGTGCATCATCGGATCGGGATCATCGGTGGGCGGGGGCGCCACGGTCACCGGCGCCGTGCTGGGCCGCGACGTCACGGTGGGCGATGGGGCCACGGTGATGGGCCTGGTGGTGGCGGGCGACGGCGCTTCTATCGCCCCCGCCGCGGTGGTGCACGGCCCGACGTCGATCGCCTCCGGCGAGTCGGCCACCGGGGCCTGAGGTAGCCTGCCGCCATGGCTGAACTTGACGTCCCGGAAGTGCTCGCCGTCGACCGCGCGGGCCTGATCGACGGCATCGCGTCGTCGGTCGATGTGTTCGACTCCGCCAGGGCGGCAGCCGAGCTGCTGGAGATCCCCTTCTCGCCCGAGATCATCTCGAACGTGCTCATCTGCGGCATGGGCGGTTCGGCTGTGGCGGGCGATCTCATCGCCAGCGCCTACTACGAGCGCACGCGCGTGCCGCTCATGGTGCACCGCGGCTACTACCTGCCCGGCTGGGCCGACGATCACACGCTGGCCGTGCTGCTGTCGTACTCGGGTGAGACCGAGGAGACCCTCACGGCCGCCATGCAGGCGCTCGAGCGCGAGTCGCCGGCGGTGGCCGTGACCAGCGGCGGCAAGCTCGACACCTGGTACAACGGCAAGCACGGCGTGCCCGTGCTGCCCATCCCGGGCGGCCTGCAGCCGCGCATGGCGCTGCTGCACATGCTCATCCCCGCGGTGGTCATCCTGTCGCGGCTGGGCATCATCCCGCCCCAGGACCAGGAGCTCGACGCCGCGCGCGAGGCCATCGCCTCGGCCATCGACGCCTACGGCCCCGCGCGCCCCACCGACGCCAACCCGGCCAAGCAGTTGGCCATGCGCCTGTACGACAAGGTGCCGGTCATCTACGGCGCCGAGGTCACGTCGGGCATCGCCTTCCGCTGGAAGTGCCAGTTCAACGAGAACGCCAAGCAGCCGGCGTTCTGGGCCGCCCTTCCCGAGATGAACCACAACGAGATCGTGGGCTGGGAGGCCGCCGGTCCGTTCGGCGAGCAGGCCCAGGTGGTGATGCTGCGCGACCCACGCCAGCACCGTCAGGTGGAGCGCCGGCTTGCGCTGACCCGCGAGATCATCAGCCCGAACGTCACCGACGTGCTCACCATCGAGGGCGAGGGCGACAGCCCCCTGGCCCGTGTGATCGACCTGGTTCTGCTGGGCGACTACGTGTCGCTGTACGCCGCGTGCCTGCGCCGGGTCGACCCCGAGCCGGTGGACAGCATCGGCACGCTCAAGGCGGGCCTGGCCACCACGGGCAACCAGCGCCTTCGCGCCGGCGAGAGCGGCAGCATCTAGATGGCGCCGGGTCTGTAGGCACATGGAATCCCCGCTGTACGTGGTGGAGCGGGAGTTCCCGGCTCCGGTGCAACGGCTGTGGCAGGCGTGGACCGATGCCCGCGAGATCGAGCAGTGGTACAGCCCCACGGACCTGTCGGTGGTACCCGGCTCGGTGGTTTCCGAAGCGGTCGTGGGTGGCGAGTGGGCCGTGGGTGTGGACGTGCCCGAGTACGGCTTCGTCGCGTGGTTCCACGGGCGCTACACCGAGGTGGACGAGCCGCGTCGCCTCGTGCACACGCTGCACTACACGCAGGACCGCGCGGAGTTCGAGGCCCGCGATGAGTCAGCCGGCCACCATGTGGTGAGCGTGGACCTCGAGCCGCGCGGCAATCGCTCGTGGGCGCGCTGGTCGCAGTTCGGCGAGATGGACCCGGCGCAGGTCCCCGCCACGAAGGCGGGCATGGAGAGCTACTTCGATTCCCTCGGGGCGCACCTGACCTGACCCACCCGGCCGCGCCCCACGACGGCCGCCAACCCCGGTGCCAGGCACTTGACCGTGCGTCACATCACTCGCGCGGGTTGATTAAGCGCCATGGCACCGGGGGCGCCGCCATGGGCAGTTCGTCCCTGTGGATACGGTGCCTGTCACCGGGGTGCGGGGACGCTGGTAGCCTGACCCCGCTTCGAAGCGAACAAGGAAACCCGTCTGTGTCGACAACCGTCAAGCACCACGTGGCCGATCTCGGACTGTCCGACCTCGGCCGCCAGCGGATCGAGTGGGCAGATCGCGACATGCCCGTGCTCAAGCAGATCCGCGAGAGGTTCGAGAAGGAGAAGCCCCTCGCGGGGCTCCGCATCTCGGCCTGCCTCCATGTGACCACCGAGACCGCCAACCTGGCCCGCACGCTCAAGGCCGGCGGCGCCGACGTGGTGCTGGTGGCGTCCAACCCCCTGTCCACGCAGGACGACGTGGCCGCCGCCCTCGTGCAGGAGTACGGCATCTCCACCTACGCCATCAAGGGCGAGGACGAGGAGACCTACTACTCGCACCTCACGGCCGCCATCGACCACGCGCCCCAGATCACCATGGATGACGGCGCCGACGTCATCGGCGTGCTCCACGGCGATCGCCGCGAGATGCTCGACGGCATCATCGGCGGCACCGAGGAGACCACCACGGGCGTCATCCGCCTCAAGGCCCTCGAGGCCGAGGGCAAGCTGGCGTTCCCGGTGGTGGCCGTCAACGAGGCCAACACCAAGCACATGTTCGACAACCGGTACGGCACCGGCCAGTCGACGCTCGACGGCCTCCTGCGCGCCACCAACATCCTCATCGCCGGCCGCAAGTGCGTGGTGGGCGGGTACGGCTGGTGCGGTCGAGGCCTGGCGTCACGCCTCAAGGGCATGGGTGCCCACGTCATCGTCATCGAGGTCGACCCGCTTGCGGCCCTCGAGGCCGTGATGGACGGCTTCGACGTGATGAGCGTCGCGGATGCCGCCAAGGAGGGTGATGTCTTCATCACCGCCACCGGCAACATCCACGTCCTTCGCCGTGAGCACTTCGAGCACATGAAGGACGGCGCGATCATCGCCAACACGGGCCACTTCAACGTGGAGATCGACATCCCCGGGCTCGACGAGCTCGCCGATGGCTCGCGCGAGGTGCGTCCGTACGTGCAGGAGTACTCGCTGCGCAACGGCCGCAAGGTGTACCTGCTGGCCGAGGGCCGCCTGCTCAACCTGGCGTCCGCCGAGGGTCACCCGGCCGCCGTGATGGACATGAGCTTCGCCAACCAGGCGCTGTCCGCCGAGTACATGGCGCAGAACGCCGCCACGCTCGACAAGACGGTGTACGTGGTGCCGGAGGACATCGACGCCGAGATCGCCCGGCTCAAGCTGTACTCGATGGGCGTGGAGATCGACACGCTCACCGAGGAGCAGCAGAAGTACCTGGCCTCCTGGGACCAGGGCACCTGAGCCAGCCCGTTCCAGGCGGTTCCGATCCGCGGGCCGGTGGGGCGGGGGAGGCAACTCCCCCGCCCGGCCTCGCCCCGGAGGACATCCTCGCCCTTCATGACGGCGTGGTTGTCATGCTCGACCAGACCCGCCTGCCGGGAGAGGTCGTGCACGTCACCCTCACCGGGTGGCCCGATGTCGTGGACGCCATCAAGACGATGGTGGTGCGCGGCGCGCCCGCCATCGGCGTGGCGGGCGCCATGGGGGTCGCCCTGGCCGCGCAGAACGCCGCGGCCACCAGCGCCACCCGACAGGCCTTCGACTCCGAGATGGGCCGCGCCATCGCCGAACTTCGCGACGCGCGCCCCACGGCCGTCAACCTCGCGTGGGCGGTCGACCGGCTGGCCGGCATCGTGGCCGACCACGAGGGCACGCCAGACGAGATCGCGGCTGAGCTCACGGCCGCCGCACGGGCAATCCACGTTGACGAGGTGGACCGCTGCGTCGCCATGGGTGCGCATTCGCTGGCCCTCATGACCCGCGGAGCGCGAATCCTGACCCACTGCAACGCCGGGGCACTGGCCACCGGCGGGTATGGCACGGCGCTCGGGGTGGTGCGCGCGGCGCATGCGGCCGACCCCACCGTGAGCGTGATCGTCGACGAGACCCGCCCGCTGCTGCAGGGGTCCAGGCTCACCGCGTGGGAACTGCAGCAGGAGGGGATCCCGTACACCCTCATCAGCGACAACATGGCGGCCATGCTCATGTCGCAGGGCCGCGTCACCCATGTGGTGGTGGGCGCCGATCGCATCGCCGCCAACGGCGACGTGGTGAACAAGATCGGCACCTACGGGGTGGCCATCCTGGCCCGCGAGCACGGCATTCCCTTCATCGTCGCGGCGCCCACGTCGACCCTGGACCTCTCCATGCCCTCGGCCGCCGAGATCCCGGTGGAGGAGCGCGCGGCTGACGAGGTGCGCGGTCTCAGCCTCTTCGGCCGCCCGGCGGCGTCACCGGATGCCCCGGTGGCCAACCCTGCCTTCGATCGCACGCCGGCCCGCCTGGTGAGCGCCATCGTCACCGAGCAGGGCGTGCACCGCGCGCCGTACGAGCGCTCGCTGCGGCGGGCGTGGGACTCCGCCGCGCACTAGGTCTGCCGACGACAGGGCCCCGCGGCCTGCCGAGTACCACGGGGCCCTGCTGGCGCATGCGCCATCGCCGGGATCCTCGGGGGACGCCCGACGCCGGTGACGCTACGCCGCGTCTCGGATGTCAAGACGCAACCCCCTGGCGGAGCAGGGTTTGCGCAGTGAATCAGCCCCCCCGGGCGACCCTCTTGCCGAGTTCGGAGGTGAGGGCGAAGAGCATGGGGGAGATGTCGTCCCTGGGGATGACCGCCTCGATCAGCCGGAGCTGGGTGGCGTCGGCCAGCGCCTCGCGCAGGGCGGTGTCCAGGCCATCCTCGGTGTCCACGCGCACGCCGGTGCCCGACCCCAGGGCCTGCGGGAATAGCGAGTACTGCATGCGGGGGATGTCGTTGAACGCGCCCTCCATCATGGGGCGCTCGGTGCCGTAGCCATCGTTGTTGACGACCACCACGATGGGGTGCACGCCCACCCGGGCCATTCCCGCCAGCTCGAGGCCGGTCATCTGGAACGCCCCATCGCCCACGATGACGAACGGGCGGCGGTCCGGCCGTGCGAGCCCCGCGCCCAGCGCCCCCGGCACCGCGAAGCCGAGCGAGGCGTAGTAGGCCGTGGCGACGAAGCCCGACTCCTCCACCTGCAGGCCCACCGATCCGAACAGCGAGTCGCCGGGGTCGGCCAGCACCGTGTGCCCGGGTCCGGCATGCGCGCGCAGCGCACTGAACAGGGCCGCCGCGCCCAATGGGGCCCCGGGGGTCGGGGTGAAGGGCGGACGCGGCTTCGGCGCCGGCTGGCCGGTCGGCGCCACCGCGCCGTGGCGCGCCACCAGCCCGCGCATCACGTGCGCCACGCCCACGCCCTCGTACCCGCGCGTGCCCACGTAGGTGATGTCCTGGTGCGCGATGATCGTGTTCGCGCGGTCGATGCTGGCGGTGAACATGCCGGTGTTGAGGTCGCTGATGTAGGCGCCCAGCACCAGCACGCGGTCCGACCCCTCGATGAGCCCGCGCACCTCGGGGCTCGAGCTGATGGCCCCGGCGTATACGCCCCTGAACCAGTCGTCGTCCGACCCCACCGACGACTTCCCCAGCAGGGTCTCGGCCACGGGCAGCCCCGTGGTGCGGGCAAGGGCGTCGAGGTCGGCCTGCAGGCCCAGGCGCGCCACCAGCACTCCCGAGATGATGGCGGGGCGCTGGGCCTCGCCAAGCCGCGCCGTGATGTCGTCGAGGCACTCCTCGAGGGTGGCGGGGTCGGGATCGCGTGGACCCGGCAGGTCGTGCGGCAGCGGCGGGGCCGGCATGTCGACGATGTCGCGTGGCACCTCGAGGTACACGGGCCTGCTCTCGCGCCGGGCCATCGCGAAGGCCTCGGCGATGATGCGCGGGGCGGTCTCGGGGTCGTCCAGTTCCACGGCCAGCGCCGTGACGTCCTCCATCACGCGCAGCCCGGTATCGAACGACTTCACCTTGTGGTGCAGCAGCGGGTCGCCCTCGCGCTCGGCCAGCCCCGGTGACCCGGCGATGACCACCACGGGCACGCTCTCGGCCCAGGCCTGCGCCGTGGGGTTGACCACCTTCAGCCCGCCCACGCCCCAGGTGACCAGCACCACGCCGATGCCCCTGAGGCGCGCGTAGGCGTCGGCCGCGAAGCCGGCGCCCTGTTCGTCGGACGTGCCCACGAACATCCCCGGGCGCTGGTCGAGCGTGTGGTTCAGCTTGAGGGTGAAGTCACCCGGCACGCCGAACACGTGCTCGCAGCCGCTGGCGAGGATGGCCTCGACGAGGCGGTCGCCGACCGTGGGGGATGCCTCGGGCGTCAGCGCGCTACTTCAGGCGGTATGTGATGCGCCCGCGGGTGAGGTCGTAGGGGGACACCTCGACCTTGACGCGATCACCCGGGTTCACGCGGATGTAGTTGCGCCGCATGCGCCCCGCCAGCTTCGCGAGCACCACGTGCCCGCCGTCCAGCTCTACGCGGAAGAACGTGTTGGGGAGGGCCTCGGTGACCTCGCCCTCGAACTCAATTGCCTGTTCCTTCTCGGTGGAGGCCGTGATGGCTCCTCTCGTCGTTCGTGGGGCACCGCGCCCCCTCGTGCCGGGAACGGTAGCGCGACGGCGTGGAATCGGCACGCGGA
>CAZIQQ010000088.1:0-7925 GCA_964541555.1 uncultured Bifidobacterium sp.
ACGAGGCCGGCCACGCCCACGTGGAACACCACGACCTCCCACGGCAACTGCGTGCGCCACTGCACCTCGCCGATGACCACCTGTGCCACGAACAACGGGATGAAGAGCAGGGCGGGCACCAGGAACCCGCGGTCCGACCGCCGGGTGCGGGCGACGACGGCGATGATGATGCCCACCACGCCCAGCACGATCACCGCACGCACATGCCAGTACGCGGCCGCATCGAGCGAGCCGTACCTCTTGATCACGTCCGGATCCCCGGAGTGGGGGCCGGCGGATGTCGTGAGCACGCCGGTCACCAGCGTGGTGATGAGCGCCAGGGCGCCGAGCGCCGCCAGCCAGGCGGCACCACGCGCCGCGGCCCGACGGACGCCCCGCATGACGTCGTCCGCGCCGAGGAACGCGATGACGCCCGCTCCCAGGGCCACCAGCGACAGCACGAAGTGCGACGCCACGAGCAGGGGATGCAGCTCGAAGTACACGGTGATGGCGCCCAGCGGCACCTGCCCCACGGTGGCCACCGCCGCGACGATGGCCGCGACCCTGGTCCCCACGGTGGTGGACCGCGACGCCGCGACCACGATGGCCGACAGCACCACTGCGAGCATCACCACGCCCGACAGCATGCGGTTGGTGTACTCGATCCACGCGTTGGCATCCATGGCGGGGATGACGCTGGTGTTCTCGCACAGCGGCCAGTCCGTGCAGCCGAGGCCCGAGTCGGTAAGGCGCACGATGCCCCCGCTCGGGATGATGATCCACAGGAGGGCCATCGCCACCCCGGTGACCCACCTGACCCCCCTCGCCGACGTGAGGGCCCTCCAGCCGCGACGGAAGCGCCCCGGAGGGGGGCTCGTATCCGAATGGGTGGTCACGTGCCGATCGTAGACCCGGTTCCGCCCGCGGACACCGGGACGACCGTCCATTCCGGTCCCGACGAGCCCCCGCCCAGGGGTCTCGGCGTGGGCCTCGGGGTGACCGTGCTGGCCATCGGGGTCGCGCTCTCGTTCTGGGCGGGTCGGGAGTCGGACGTCGAGACGGCGGTGCACGCCGTGGCCACCCAGGGCAGGCCCGCGCAGACGGGCGCGCCCCCGACGACGGCATCGGGCCGGCCCCTCGACGCCGCATTCGGTGTGCCGTTCCCGAACCTGACGGTGCGGCTCGGCTGGGAGCCCGTGGGCCGTCGCCGCGACTCCGTGGATGGCCGCCAGGTGCGCACCCTGCTGTACGGCCGCGCCGGTCGGCGCCTGGCCTATTCGGTGGTTTCCGGCTCCCCCCTCATGCCGCCGCCGGGCGCGGTGCGCGTGCCGTCGCGTGGGCCCGACGCCCTCACGTTCGATACCGGTGGCCGCAGTGCGGTGATGTCGACCCGCGGCGGCCACACGATCCTGGTGTCCGGCACGGGCGTGTCGCGCGTGGCACTGGTGCGGGCGGCCCGCACGCGGTGAGCACTCCGCGCCGCAAGCAGCCCCCTCCGGGACCCGCCGAGGCCCTGCCCGGCGACGCACTCGTGCTTCGCGCGGCCGAGGAGTCGCTCGCCGGCCGCAGGTCGGGTGTACGCCGGTTCACGCCCTTCCTGGGCCCGGCGTTCATCGCGGCGGTTGCCTACATCGACCCGGGCAACTTCGCCACCAACATGGCCGCGGGTGCCGAGTACGGATTCCTGCTGGTCTGGGTGATCGTGGCAGCGGTGCTGATGTCGATGGTCATCCAGTCGCTTTCCGCGAAGCTGGGCATCGCGTCGGGGCTCAACCTGGCGGAGGCCTGCCGGGCCCGGTACCGCAAGCCCGTGGTGTTCGGGCTGTGGGGGCAGGCGGAACTGGTCGCCATGGCCACGGACGTCGCGGAGTTCGTGGGCGCGGCCCTCGGCCTGTACCTGCTGTTCGGGATACCGCTGCTGCCGGCGGCGATCATCACTGCGGTGGCCTCGTACGCGATCCTGGCCCTGCAGGCCCGGGGCTTCAGGCGCCTCGAGGCCGTCATCGCTGGTTTCGTCGGTGTCATCGTGGTGGCGTTCGCCGTTCAGGTGTTCATGGCGAAGCCGTCAGCCGGGGATGTCGCATCGGGACTCGTGCCGGGCTTCGACGGCACGGGCAGCGTTCTGCTGGCGGTGGGAATCCTGGGCGCCACCGTGATGCCCCATGTGATCTACCTGCACTCCGCGCTCACGCAGCACCGGGTGCCGGTATCCGACCCCTCGGCCAAGCGCCGGCTGTTCCGCTTCGAGCTGGTCGACGTGGTCATCGCCATGACGATCGCCGGGTTCGTGAACCTGTCGATGCTGGTCATCGCCGCCACGGTGTTCAACAAGGCGGGCATGACGGGGGTGGGGGATGACCTCTCGCAGGTGTACGAGGGCCTGGGCTCGGTGGTGGGCGGCAATGCAGACGTGCTCTTCGGCATCGCCCTCCTGGCATCCGGGCTGTCGTCGTCGAGCATCGGCACGCTCGCCGGACAGGTGGTGATGGAGGGCTTCCTCAAGAGGCGTATCCCCGTGTGGCTGAGGCGCGCCATCACCATGGCCCCGGCCTTCGTGGTGATCGCGCTGGGTGTGGACCCCGTGCTGGCCCTCGTGATCTCGCAGGTCATCCTCTCGTTCGGAATCCCGTTCGCGCTGATCCCCCTGCTGCAGGCCACGGCCGATCGCCGCCTCATGGGCCCGTTGGTGAATCGGCGCGTCACCACCATCGTCGGTATCGCAATCGCCGTGGTGGTCATCGCCCTGAACACGGTGCTGCTGGTGCTCACCTTCGGGGGCGCGTGATGCTCCGCCTGCTGGGCGCGCTGTGCGCCGCGGTCCTGCTCGTGGCCCCCGGCGCCGCGTGGGGCGGTCAGGCCATCGAGCCCCCACCGGGGTCCACCGTGGACGCCCCCGTGAAGTCGGTGCGCGTGGTGGTGGGCGCCCCGGTCGAGCCCGCCCTCGCCCGGGCACGGGTGACGGCCCCGGATGGCTCGTCTGCCTCGCTGGTGCGGGTGACGCCCGCCGACCCCGAGGCGCTGGTCATGCCGGTGCCGGCGGCGGGTCGCGGCACCTACCGCATCGCCTGGTGGGGGCTGACGACAGACGGACATCCATTTGCCGGCACGAGCAGCTTCGCTGTCGGCAGGGCGTCGCCCGTCGCCGTCGCGGTGGCGCCCGAGGGGAGGGACGGCGCCGGCTGGCTGGCAATGCTGGCGCGATTCCTCGTGCTGGTAGGCGTTCTGGGCACGGCCGGAATGGCGGCGTGCCGTGAATGGGTGGTGGGTGGCGCATGGCGGGCCGGCGGCATCGCGCCACCCGGGGCCGCCATGGCAGCCGGCGTCAGGCAGGCCGCGGCCGAAGTCGCAGAGGCGCCGTTGCGGGCGTGGTGGATCACCTGGTGGGGCCTGGTCGCCGCGTGGGTCGTGGGCCTGGCGATTGCCCTGCCCGTGCATGCCGCCGCGACGGGCGGGCAGTGGGGCGACCTGCTGGGCGGGTCTCGCTGGGGCAGCGCATGGGCCGGCCTCGCGGTGCTCGCGGTGGCCGCCGCAGTTGCCGGGATGGTGGCGAGGGCGGGCGAGCCCCGCGTGGGGCCGTCGGGGGCCCGGATGTACGCGGCCGCGGTGCCCGGCGTGCTCGGCGCGGTGCTGCTGTCGTGGTCGGGGCACGCCGCCAGCGGCACCGATGCCACGCTCGGGGTGGCGATAGATGTGGTGCATGGCTGGGCCACGGCTGCATGGCTGGGGGGGCTGGTGATGCTGCTCGCGCTGGCCCTGTCTCTGCTCGGGCGCATGGACGATGCGCCGCGGCTGGCACTCGGGGCCGGCATCGTCGTGCGCTTCTCGTCGGTGGCCGTGGCCGCGGTCGTGGTGCTGGTGGTCACGGGTGTCTACCGGGCGCTGGCCGAGATGCCCTCGCTGTCCGCCCTCTGGACCACCTCGTACGGCGTGGCGCTGCTGGTGAAGCTCATCGTCTTCGCGGTCATGCTCGTGCTGGCGGCGTGGAACAGGCTGGTGCTGCACCCGCGCCTCGAGCGCGCCGCCCTCGGGCTGGGCAGCGCGGGGCCCGGGGGCGGCATCGGCGCGCTGCGCACCAGCGTTCGCGCAGAGGTCGCCCTGGGCGCCGTGGTGATGCTGGCGGTGGCGGTGCTGGTGGGCCTCGTGCCCCCGACCTGAGCGGCATGATCCGGGGCATGGCGAACGACCAGCCGCGGGCACGGGTGTACGAGGTGGACGACGTGGTGTCGGCCCTCGAGCGCGTGGTGTCGGATCACACGCGCAGCGTGTACCTGCGCGGCGAGGTCGTGAACCTGCGCAGCGGGCGCGACGGGCGCATGCTGTGGTTCCGGCTGGAGGACCCCCGCGACGGGCATGACGCGCGCGTCGACTGCTTCGCGTTCTCCACCGATGTACCCGACGGCCACGTGCTGGCCGACGGCTCGGTGATCGAGGCCCTCGCACGGCCCGAGTTCTCGCGTCGCGACGGGCGCCTGATCATCCGGCTCAGGCGCATCGAGCCCGCGGGCGAGGGGGAGATCCTCCGACTCATCGAGGAGCGGCGCAGGCGGTTGGCGGCAGAGGGGCTGTTCGACCAGGCGCTGAAGCGCCCGCTGCCGTTCGTGCCGCGCGCCGTGGGGCTCGTCACCGCATCTGCCGGGGCTGCCCGCGCCGATGTGCTCCGGCGCATCGCCGACAGGTTCCCCGTTCCCGTGGTGGTGCTGCACGCGGCCATGCAGGGGCCCGCCTGCGTCGATGAGGTGTGCCGCGCGGTCGCCGCACTCGACGCCGACCCGCGCGTGGACGTCATCCTCATCGCCCGTGGCGGCGGATCGCTGCAGGACCTCCTGCCGTTCAGCGACGAGCAGGTGGTGCGGGCCATCCGGGCCTCGGGCACCCCTGTGGTGGCCGGCATCGGGCACGAGCCCGACGTGACGCTGGCCTGCCTGGCCGCAGATGCCCGCGGGGCCACCCCCACGGCCGCGGCGGACCTGCTGGTGCCCGATCGCGGCGCGCTGCGCGAGGACCTCTCGGCGCTGCTCCGGCGCCTGGGCCTGGGGGCCATGCGCATCACCGCACGCGCACGCCGTGAGCTCGACCTCATCGGGGCGCGCCCCGGGCTCACGCGCCCCCACGAGGCGGTCGTGCGCAGGCGCGTGGATGCGCTCGACGCGCTGGGCGCGCGGCTGTCGCGGTCGGCCGGAGTGGCGGTGGACCGACCCCTCGCGCACCTGCGCGTGCTCGATGCCCGCGCGGGGCGCGCCATCGCCGCGGCCGATGCCGCCGCCGCCGCACGCCTGTCGGTTCTCACGGCCCGCCTTCGTGCGGGTGACCCGTCGCGGCCCCTGGCCGAGGGCTATGTGCTGGTGCGCGACCGGGGTGGCGCCGTGGTGGCCACGGCGCAGGCAGCTGCGCACGAGCCGCTGCTCGCGCTGGAGTTCGCCGACGGTACGATTTCGGTGCGGCCCGACGATGGGGGGAAGACATGAGCGACGGCGCAGCCGACCTCGGCGACATCGAGATCACGAGCGTCGAGGACGTGCCCGGCGACACCCCGTTCGAGGTGGCCATGGCCGAGCTCGAGGAGTGTGTTGACCGGCTGGAGTCCGGGGACGCCGGGCTCGACGAGGCCCTGCGGCTGTTCCGTCGCGGGGCGGCCCTGCAGGCGTGGTGCGAGCAGCGCCTCGATGCCATCCGCGCCCAGGTCGAGGAGATGACGGGCGACGACACCGCCGCCGACCGCTAGTCGGCGTTCTTCTCCTGGGCCCAGAGCCGCCTGCGCGACGTCGCGAAGGGCAGCCAGGTGGTCTCGCGCAGGATCACCACCCCGCGGTCGCCCTGCATGCGCGAGATCCACGCGCGCGAGCGCAGGTCCATCATGCCGGCGGCGAATGCGAGCCCGGCCAGCAGGGCCGCGAACTGCACCCACACGAAGAGCGCGATGATGATGAGCACCAGCGCCAGGAGCGTTGGCAGCCCGGCGCGCCGCACGGTGGTCGAGTCGGGCTCCAGCACGAGATCGGCGGGGGCGGGGCCCGCGTCGGCCACGGCGTTGCGCAGCCACCCGCCGCTCACCACGACCTGCGCCAGGCCGAACACCAGCGCCACGATGACGAACGGGATGATGGCCAGCCCGGGGCCGCCCTTCACCAGCGCCGCTGCCGCGACGACCCCGCCCACTCCGACGGCGGTGAGTCCGCCCCCGTCCAGTGCCAGGTCGCGGGTGATGGGAGATACGAGGGCCACGGGCGGGGACTAAACCACAACGAGCGACAGGGAGCGCGCCATGCCCCCGGCGGGCGTGGCGGTGATGACCCACCGCCCCCGCCCGAGCGACGCCCCGCCCAGGCTTCCCGAGAGCACCACCACATTGGCGCCGTCGGCTCCGCTCAGGGAGATGGAGCCCGCAATCCGCGCGCTCCCGGCGCGCCGCGCGGTGATGCGTACCCGCGAGGGTTCGGAGAGCCCGAACGAGATGCGTATGGACTGCCCGGGACGCACTCGCGAGGGGCGGGCGAGGAGGTCCACCACGACCGCCGGCCCGGCACCGGGTGACCCCGCGAGGCCCGTGGCGGTCATGACGCCCGACGGGGCGAAGAGGGGGTCTGCCGCCGGGTTGGTCCACTGCCAGGCGATCGGTGCGATGCCGTCGTCGCCGATGGCGGCCTGCGGGGCGATTGCCGGGCGGCCGCGATCGGAGATGGTTGCAGGCGCGCCGAACTCGCCGCCAGCCGGGCGAAGCGACGCCTGCACCACCGCGGTGCCGCTCACCGATGCCGCCCAGGCCACCACGCCGGCGCCCGCGCGGCTGAGTACCAGCACCGGGGCGCCCGCCGTGACGGCGGGGTCGGACAGATCGCGCGGTGCGCCCCACGACTGGCCCGCGGGCCGCGCTGCGGACTGCACCACGCCGGCGCGGCTCCAGGCCGAGAACGCGTTCCCGCCCGCATCCATGCCCACGCGCACCCCGCGCACCTGTGCGGCGGGGCGCGAGAGGTCATCCGGGCGGGTCCAGCCGCCGGTGACGGGGCGCGTCGCCGACTGCGCCACCACCGCATCGCCGCGCGTGAGGGCCCATCCGGCAACGGATGTGCCGTCCGGCGCCAGGGCAATCGAGGGGTCGTCGATCAGCGCGGTGCCGATGGGCGACACGGTGTCGGGGGGCGAGAAGCCGCCAACCGGACCGCGTGTGGCCGATCTCACGCGGTACGTGCCGCCGTCGTCCTGGCGCCAGAGCACGATGACCCCCGTGCGCCCACCGGCGACGGCGGGCGTTGATGCGCGCTCGCCCGGCGGCGACACGGTGACCAGGCCGCCGAAGCCACCATTTCCGCGCCCGCAGGCCGCCCTCACGGTGGATGCGCCCCGCGGCCCCTCGGACCGCCATGCGACCAGGGGCTGGCAACCGCGGCCGAAGGCTATGCGGGGGGACGATGCGATCTCCCCGCGTGGCGATATCGCCACCGCGGGCAGGAAGCGCCGCTTGGCCGGGCGGATGCTCGCCCGCACCCGCCCGCCCGCCGTCCAGGCCACGGTGGCCAGGCCGTCCGCGGTCATCGCCACCACCACATCGCCGGCGCCCCGGCCGCTGCCGGGCACGCGCACCGGCGAGTACCACGGGCCACCCGGGGTGCGCAGGGTGGCCATCACGCCATCGCGGGTTGCCCACGCGGCGACCGCGCGGCCGTCGTCATTGCCCGCCACCGCGGGCGGACCCGCGCCGCGTGAGGGCGGCGCGATGGCCGATGGGGGGAGCCATGCCGTGGCCGCGAGTGCGCCGGATGGTGCTGCCAGCAGGGCGATGACGACGACGCGGAGGATCACGTGGCCAATCGTAGGCCGCAGGGGGAAGGGGCGGGCGCATCCCCGTCGAATCTGTCGCACGTGCCACCCGACGCAACTGAGCTCGCAGAGGTCCTCCGCCGCGACTACGAGCGGTTCAGCCCCGCCCAGCAGGCGCTCGCGCGCTA
>CAZIQQ010000089.1:0-4832 GCA_964541555.1 uncultured Bifidobacterium sp.
CGAGGGTGCCCAGGCTGATGGTTCCGGTGAGGGCCGACTTGTTGAGGCTCAGGATGGCCTCGGGGCTCTGACCGGCCTCCACCGTTGATGAATTGTTCAGCAGGGCCGGGCTCGCCGGATCGTTCGGTTCGCCGCCGCTCCCGTCATTGAGCACCGCGGTGTTGGCCACCGGTGTGCCGGCGGGGAACGTGGCGGTCAGCGTGATGGGCGGGTAGGCGGAGCCCGCGGGCAGCGAGTCGGACCGCGAGCACGCGAACGTTGCCGGCGGTGTCTGGCCACACGACCAACCAGAGCCCGCGAGGCCCGAGAGGCCGCTGGCGCCCGTGACGGTGTCCTGCACCACCACCACGCCAGAGGTGGGCAGCGTGCCCTCGTTGGTCACGACGACCTGGAACGAGTACTGGTTGCCCGACGACCCGGTGAGGGTCTTGCTGATGCCCGGATCGGGGTAGCGAACGGTCGTGTCATCCTCGGCCACGACCGAGACGGGCAGGCCGAGATCGCTCGATATGAATCGCAGGGTGGCCGAGTTGGTGATGACGTCGCCCAGCGGTTCCGCCAGGCCGATCGTGCCGGTGAACGAGAAGCTCACGGTGTCGCCCGGCGCCAGCGTGCCCCCCGCCGTCGGCGTGGCCCCGGTGCCCAGGTACACGGTGAGGTTGTCACTGGTCGACGCAGGCGACTTCTTCACCGTCGCCGTGTCGGTCGGCCCGGACACATACGACACCCCCGGCGGGATGACGTCGGTCAGCTCCACGCCCGTCGCGTTGCCGGCGCCGCTGTTGGTGGCCGTGATGGTGTAGGTCTTGGTGGCCCCGGGGAAGTCCTGGCCCGTCGGAGACGTCTTGGTGAGCGTGACGTTGGGCGAGAAGAGCTCGGTGGCGAACGTGATGGCCTGGGGCGCGTAGGTGTCGCCGCTGGTCTTGGCGCGGAAGATGGCGGAGTTCGCGCTGTTGGGCAGGAAGCCGTCGGCCGAGAACAGGCTGGCGTCGTAGCCCAGGTTGTTGCGCCAGTCGGGGTTCTTGGTGGTCACCTGCGAACCGCGGTTGGCGATTGTGGAGTTCTCGGTGTTGTTGGCGGGGTGCACGGCATCGGTGAGCAGCCGATCGTTCACCGTGAGGTAGTCGCCCGTGGCCCCGGCGTCGCCCTCGGCGGCCACCACCCCGACGGTGGTGTTCACCGGGCCCGACGAGGGAGTCTTGAAGCCCGACAGCGGGATGTCGATCTGCTGGGTGCCGCTGACCACCTGCAGGCCGTCGAACACCGACAGGTTGCGAAGCGGCTCGTCGGAGTCGGAGTAGGCGACCACCAGCGACCAGCCGGCGTATGAGTTGCCGCCGGTGCCGGTCTGCACGTCGGCCACCGTGTACGTGCCCGCCCCCGCCGCCGTGACGATGGACGTGACGTCGGCAAATGCGCCGTATCCGCCACCCACGGCGATGGACGCCGTGTTCACGTCTGCGCCCGCGGCGGTGATCGACGTGTAGCCGGCCGCTCCCGGCGCCTTCAGCTTGACGGTGCCGATGGATGCCGCGCTCGGGGGGTCCTGCGGCACCGCCTTGAAGCCATTGGCCCCCGAGATGGCCTCGCCCTTGCGGTTGAGCCCGGTCCAGTAGAGCCCCGCGAACAGGACGCGGCTGCCCGTGGGCACCGACAGGGTGGCCGACGACGACGTGAACGTGGACGAGTCGGAGTCGACATCGAGCCAGCGCATGTCAAACGAGTTGTTGTTGCGCGAACTGGTGCCGGCCTGGGCGCCGGTGCACCCGGAGTTCATGAGCGGGTCGACGGTGTCGGTGGGGCACCGCATGATCGTGTTGGCCGCGATGGTGATCTGGCCGTTCACGTTGTTGGAGTAGCGCAACGAGAACGGCCGTTCGGCGGCAGACGCCGCGCCGGCCCCCGCCGCGAGCAGGCCCAGCAGGGTCGCGCAGAGGGCGGTCAGGCGCACGAGGGGACGGAGGGACATCACGGTGGCTGATGGTACCCGCACCTGGCGGCCAGGGGGATCGCGCGAGGTGGGGTTAACCCCCGGCATGGCGCGACGCGATCGACCGCTGATGCCCGAGACGACGAGGGGCGGGCCCGAAGGCCCGCCCCTGTCGTGAAGCGGAAAAGCTGAGCCGTGGGGCTCGGCCTACATCATCCCGCCCATGGCACCCATGCCGCCCATGTTCTGCGGCGGCGGGCCCATGGGGCTGTCCTCGGGCTTGTTCACGACCACGCACTCGGTGGTGATGATGTTCTTCGCGATCGAGGCTGCGTTCTGCAGCGCCGAGCGCGTCACCATGGCGGGGTCGATGATGCCGGCGTCGACGAGGTCGATGTACTCACCCGTGTCGACGTTCAGGCCCTGGCCCGGCTTGAGCTCGCGGACCTTGCCGACCACGATCGAGCCCTCGAGCCCGGCGTTGTCGGCCAGCTGGCGGAGGGGCTCCTCCAGCGCGCGGCGCACGATCTCCACACCCGTGGCCTCGTCGCCCTTGGCCTTGATCTTGGCCAGGACCGGCTCGGCGTTGACGAGCGCCACGCCACCGCCCGGCACGATGCCCTCCTCGAGGGCGGCGCGGGTGGCCTGCAGGGCGTCCTCGACGCGGTGCTTCTTCTCCTTCATCTCGGTCTCGGTGGCGGCGCCGACCTTCACGACTGCCACGCCACCGGCCATCTTCGCGAGGCGCTCCTGGAGCTTCTCGCGGTCGAAGTCGGAGTCGCTGTTCTCGATCTCGACGCGGATCTGCTTGATCCGGCCCTTGATCTCCTCGGGGTCACCGGCACCGTCGATGATGGTGGTGGTGTCCTTGCCGACCACGACCTTGCGGGCGCGACCCAGCTGGCTGAGCTCGGTGTTCTCGAGCTTCAGGCCCATCTCCTCGGAGATCTGCTCGCCACCGGTGAGGATGGCGATGTCCTCCAGCATGCGCTTGCGGCGGTCGCCGAAGCCCGGCGCCTTGACGGCGATGCCGGTGAAGGTGCCGCGCAGCTTGTTGACGATGAGCGTGGCCAGGGCCTCGCCCTCGACGTCCTCGGCGAGGATGAGCAGCGGCTTGCCGGTCTGGATGACCTTCTCGAGCAGCGGAAGGATGTCCTTGACGTTCTGGATCTTGCCGCCGTGCGCGAGCACGTAGCAGTCCTCCAGCACGGCCTCCATGCGCTCCTGGTCGGTGACCATGTAGGGCGACATGTAACCGCGGTCGAACTGCATGCCCTCGGTGAACTCGAGCTCCATCCCGAAGGTCTGGCCCTCTTCGACGTTCACCACGCCGTCCTTGCCGACCTTCTCGATGGCGTCGGCGATGACGTCACCGATCTCGCGGTCACGAGCGGAGATGGTGGCGACGCGGGCGATCTCCTCCTTGCCCGCGATCTCACGGCTCTGCTTGTGGATCTCACCGACGACCGAGTCGACGGCGGTCTCGATGCCGCGCTTCAGCCCCATGGGGTTGGCGCCGGCAGCAACGTTCTTGAGGCCCTCGCGCACGATGGCCTGGGCCAGCAGGGTGGCGGTGGTCGTGCCGTCACCGGCGACGTCGTTGGTGGCGGTGGCCACCTCGCGCACCAGCTGGGCGCCCTGGTTCTCGAACGGGTCGTCGATCTCGATCTCGCGGGCGATGGTGACGCCGTCGTTCGTGATCGTGGGTGCGCCGAACATCTTGTCGATCACCACGTAGCGGCCCTTGGGGCCCAGCGTGACCTTCACGGCGTCGGCGAGGATGTTCACGCCGCGCTCGAGCGAACGGCGGGCCTCCTCGTGGAACTTGATCTCCTTGGCCATTCTTCTATGCGTCCTTTCGCGGTTCTCCGAGGTGCCTTACTTCTTGCCCTTCGCGGCCTTCTTCGGCGCGTCGAGCTTCGCGAGGATGTCGTGCTCGCTGAGCACGATGACGTCCTCGCCGTCGATGTTCAGCTCGGTCCCGCCGTACTTGGAGTAGATGACGACGTCACCCACCTCGACGTCGGGAGCCACGCGCTCACCTTCGACCCAGCGGCCGGCGCCAACGGCGACGACGGTGCCGCGCTGCGGCTTCTCCTTGGCGGTGTCGGGAAGCACGATCCCACTGGCCGTGACCTCCTCAGACTCCCCCGCTGTCACGATGACGCGGTCACCAAGCGGCGTGATGCTCATCTGTCCTCCATATCGAATATCTGCGTCTGCGGGGCGATCTGCATGGCACTCGCCCCGCCTGAGTGCCAGCGGGCAAGGTAGGGCACCGGGCACCGGTTGTCCAGCAACAACGGTCAGGTGTGCGAATTCCCTGCAAATCCTGTCTGTGATCTGAGCCGCTGGCACTCACCCCCCAACGTGCCATGAGGCGTTCTTACAAATCGCCAGAACTATCCGAACGCGGCGCTCGCACCATCCGCACCGTCGGCCCCTAGCGTCGCCGCCGTGAATCCCCGCCACGCCCTCACAGTCGGCGCGCTCGCCGCAATCATCATCGCCCTCGTGGCCGTGCTGGCCCTGGCATCGCTGCCCCTGGGCCCCGACTCCGCCAACCCCGGTGCCAGGCACGTAACCGAGGGGGCCGCGTCCGAACGCGCGGCGGGCAGCGCATCTTCGGCCCCCGATGCCAGGCACGCCACCGAGGGGGCGCCTGCCTCGCGGGTGGTGGCGTCGGCGTCACCTCCGCCCCCGCCCCCGCAGCTGGCCATCGCATCGCCCAACCCGCCGCCGCGAGTGGGTGCGGTGAGGAGGGCGGCCGAGCGCCATTCGCATGTGCGCCCCTGCCCACCCCGTGAGGGGCGGCGGGATGGCGGCGGTCGCCGCGACCGCAGGGCCAGCGCATGAGGCCGGCCGATGCCACGCGCCTCACCGTGCGCGTGTACGCCACGCT
>CAZIQQ010000089.1:4932-7817 GCA_964541555.1 uncultured Bifidobacterium sp.
AGCGCATGAGGCCGGCCGATGCCACGCGCCTCACCGTGCGCGTGTACGCCACGCTTGCCGCCGTGGCGGCGGCCCTGGGCGTGGGCGTGGCCCTGGGGGTCGACCCCTACCCATCCACGACGCCCGCGTCGGGCACCAGCGTGAGCGCCGCGGCCGCACCCGCCGACGACGCGCCCCTCGACACCACATCGGGGCAGTCGTGAGGGACGGCCTGGCGTGGTGGCTCACGTCGCGCGCCACGGGAATCGTGGCCTACATCGCGCTGACCGGCAGCATGCTGGCCGGCCTGGCGTCGCGCACCCGCACCGGCCAGCGCCTGGCATCTCCCCTGGCCCGCCTCGAATGGCACAAGGCGCTGTCGGTGGCCGGGCTGGTGCTTGCGCTGGCCCATGTGCTGACGCTGCTGGGAAGCGCCCGCGACTTCTCGCCGGCAGATCTTCTGGTGCCCGGCGTAATGCCCTACCGCCCCTTCTGGAGCGCCCTGGGCGTGGTGGCGCTGTGGGCGCTGATCGCCCTGGCCATCACGGGCCCGATGCGCGCGCGCCTGGGCCCCGGTGCCTGGCACCTCATCCACAGGGGCGCGTATGCAGTGTTCATCGCGGTCACGGCCCACGGCGTGATGGTTGGCACCGATTCCGCGCGCCTTCCGATGCTGGCCGTGTACGTATGCGCGGTCGCCCTCGTGGGCGGCCTGGCCGTGCGACGGATCATCGCGCCGCCCTCGCCGGTGCGGCGCCCCTCCCGCTAGGCGGGGCTCAGGCCGCCACGGCCGACGCGCCGTCGCGCGGCATGCCCAGCACCACGCGCAGCGCGTCGAGGGCGTCAATGGAGTCGACCATCACGTTGGGGTCGGCCGCCAGCGAACGCAGATGCTGCTCGGCGACGTCGCTGATGCCCCACATCACGAAGCGGTCTGCATGCACCACCACGCCCTCGCACGCCGCATGCACCAGCCAGCCGTCCGTCGGCCTCTTGCGGGCCCCGGCGGCAGCACGGCCGAGCAGCACGGCCTCACGCGAGAGAAGCCATCGCTCCCGGGGGTCGGGCTCCGTCGATGCCGCCAGCGCACGGTCGGCTGCAAGGAGGTCCGCCTCATCGGCGATGCGAGTCCAGGTCGGGCACACGGGAGGCCCTTCATTCGTACGGTACGACCAGTTCGAAAATCTACGCGTCCCGTCACCGAATGTTCGGTTTTTCTGGCTTCGATACGGTATCGATAGGAATCCGATACGTATCCTGACCTTCAGGTGCGTAAGGAATCGCCACACCCGCCGAGCCTCCCTCGTGATGAATACGACCTCGACACCGTCGTGGCCACGTACTGGGACACCGTGCTGCAGTGGATCCGCTCCACCGGCAAGGTGCGCGGCGGCGAGGCGGAAGAGGTACGCCAGGACGTCTTCCTGCGCGTCACCCGCGAGATCCGGGCCGGCAAGCAGTACCGGCTTCCCATCGGCGCGGCGATCTTCCAGATCACCAACTGGACCCTGCAGGGCTACGTGGCGAATGCCGCCGGCAACCGCGAGCGCGAGGAGCTGCTTGGTGAGTACGCCGGCGACGAGCCCGCTGACGGCGCAGCGCTGCGCGAGATCGACCAGGTCGGGCAGGATGAGGTGGTGGAGCAGCTCTTCGCCCGCCTCGGCGACCGCGAGGGCACGCTCATGACCATGCACTACCTGCAGGGCCTCGAGCTCGCAGAGGTGGCGGAGGCGATGGGCATCACCGGCAACAACGCGCACCAGATCCACCACCGCGCCAAGCAGCGCATTCACCAGTGGCTCGTGGAGGACGGCGCATGAGCGGCATCGACGCCCTGGTCGAGGAGTTCCGCCGGGCCTACGTGGCGGGCGAGCGCCCGGACGCAGGCGAGTACCTGCTGCGCGTGCCCCAGGACGACCGCGACGAGTTGGGCCGGCAGATTCGGTTGGTTCTGGCAGACGAGCCACCGCCCGACCCGGCGCCCGAGACCCTGCTGATGGTGCAGGCGATGCTGCGCGGCCAGCCGCCCCTGCTGGAGCTGCGCACGGCGAAGGGCATGACCCGCGATCAGGTGGTGAGCGGCCTTCGCGAGGAACTGGGTCTCGAGCCCGCGAAGGAGCAGCGCGTGGCGGTGTACTACCACGAGCTCGAGACCGGCCAACTGCCGCTGGCGGGAATACGCGACCGGGTGTTCGACGCCGTGGCCAAGGTGATGGGCGTGGCCCGGGCGTCGCTGCTGCTGAAGGGGCCCGACGCGGGCCACGCCGGCGGCCCGCAGGCGGTGTTCGCGCGATCGGCCCCCGGGGTCGAGGTGAGCCTCGACGCCCTGGCCTCCCTGCCGGGCGACCCCGACGAGGTGGACGACCTCTTCACGGGCGGGCCGGGATGACACCCGCCGGGCGCCGCGAATCAGACCCGCGCGCCGAGGCACTGCTCGCGCGCCACGTCGCGCGGTTCGGCCCCTGCGAGGGCGCGGTTCCCGTGGACGCCCTGGCCACCGACCTGCTCGGCCTGCTGGTGATCGCGTCGGACGGCATCGAGGTATCGGGCCTGCTGGTGCCCGCCACCCGCTACGTGTACCTGAACGCCCGTGAGGCACGCGAGAGCGAGGGGCGCCGCCGCTTCACGCTGGCCCACGAGATCGGCCACTGGGTGTGCCAGTGCGATGAGGGCCGCTCCGCGGCGCCCGAGCCCATCCTGTGCCGGGCCTCCGACATGTCGGGCACGGGCAGCGCCCTGGAGCGCGAGGCCAACAACTTCGCGGCGTCACTGCTGATGCCCGAGCAGCCGGTGCGCGACGCCGCTTCGGCGGGGCTCGACATCGACGCCGCCGCCGAGCGCTTCGGCGTGAGCGACATCGCGATGGAGTGGCGCTACTTCAACCTGGGCATCACGAACGACCGCCC
>CAZIQQ010000090.1:0-7805 GCA_964541555.1 uncultured Bifidobacterium sp.
CCCCCGGTTCTGCTGTCCGGCGACCACGCTGCGATAGAGGATTGGCGCCGATCTGAGGTCCGGCCCGCACCCGCGCCCGGGACGGTGCTATTCTCGCCGCCGCTTTCACCCCAGGAGGAAACCCCAGCATGACCGTTATCGAGAGCCTGGAGCGCATGCAGCTCCGCGACGACGTTCCGGACTTCCGTCCGGGCGACACCGTGCGCGTGCACTTCCAGGTCATCGAGGGCCAGCGCCGCCGCGTGCAGGTCTTCGAGGGCACGGTCATCAAGCGCCAGGGTGCCTCGTCGCGCGAGACCTTCACGGTGCGCAAGCAGAGCTTCGGCGTGGGCGTGGAGCGCACGTTCCCCGTTCACTCGCCGAAGATCGAGAAGATCGAGCGCACCCTCGAGGGTGACGTCCGCCGCGCCAAGCTGTACTACCTGCGCGACCGCGTGGGCAAGAAGGCCCGCGTGCGCGAGAAGGCCACGTGGATGTCCCAGCGCCAGGAGGCCGCCGCCCCGGTGCAGCCCGAGGTCGAGACGCCGGTGGTCGAGGTGGAGGAGACCGTGGAGGTCGAGGAGACCACCGGCGACGCCTGATCGTCCGGCCCGGCGTGCCGGGCCGTGCTGATGTTCGTCGAGGGCCCGCCGTGGAGCGGGCCCTCTGCGTTTTCGGAGAGCGTCAGGGCCGCGTCAGGAGGTGAGGAACTCGCCCAGGGCCACCACGGAGGACACCGTCTTCGTGGCCGTGGGCCTGGCCACCGTCACATCGCCCCCGGTGCTCGTAATCACCTCGGTGCCCGCGCTGGTCACCAGCACCGAGCCCAGGGACTCGCCGTCCGTCTCGCCCGCCGCCTTCGCGAGGGCACCGAAGTCGAGCGCGAGCGTGATCGAGAGGTCCTGCCGCGCAACCGCGCCCGAGGCATCGTCCACCAGTACCTCGACCGTTCCCGACCTGAGCGAGACGGCGTCGCCCACGGCGCTGCCCAGCGCGCCGAGGCCGCCGATCACCGACTCGATCGCCGAGCCGGTTGCCGCGGTATCCACCGCACCCGTGTACCGGGTGGCCGGCTGACCGTTCACCTCTGCCGCGCCCGCGCGCGTGAGGTCGGTGAACAGGGATGCCGGGTCGAGCTTCCCGATGCCGGTCGCCTGCGAGAAGGCCTGGGCGGCCGCCCCCGTGGCCCTGGCCCACGTCGTGCCGTCGGGGCTCACGAACACGTCGCCGTCGTACAGCACGATCTGCTGCGAGCGCCCCCCGATGTCCTGGGTGATGGCCACGCGGTCCGGTGACTCCACGCGCGTGCGGGTGGTGACGTCCGTGGCGGCTGAGGAGAGCTGGTCCTCGACATCGGCACGCAGGGCGGCATCCAGGCCGCTGGCGTCGATCTTCTGGCTGGTCGTGCCCTGCGATACGTACGACCGGGCCCGGAGCACCTCGTATGCGGCCGACACGGCCTGCGCTGCCCCGGCAGAGGCGCCCGTGCCCTCCGTCGCGGTGGACGACGCCACCACGGTGCCGGTGGCGCCGGCGCCTGCGGGTTCGCTGGATCCCCCGCAGCCGGCGAGCATGATGCCGGCGCCGATGAGGGCGGTCGTGGCTGCTACGGCGATGCGGCGCATGGGAATCCTCCGTTGGGCGCGAGGCCCTGATTGTGGCCGGGTGTCCGTGGCGCATGCAAGTACGGTGACGTCATGGCGGACGGCAGCGGTGCGTCACCACTCCTCATGCACGACATCGCCCTCGGGCATCGGCTCGTGGCCGGTGCGGACGAGGCCGGACGTGGTTGCCTGGCCGGCCCCATCGTCGCGGCCGCGGTGTGTATCGACTTCGCCCGGCTCGACGATGACGGCCTTCGTGAACTGGCGGCACTCGACGACTCGAAGCGCCTCACCGCGCGCCGTCGCGCGGCACTGGTGGGGGTGGTGATGCGCCGGGCGCGGCAGGTGGTGGTGGTGTCGGCCAGCGCGAGGTCCATCGATGCCCGGGGCCTGCACGCCACGAACATCCACATCATGGCCTCGGCCATCGCCGCGCTCGACCCGGCACCCGGTGTCGCCCTGGTGGATGGCTTCGCCCTGGGCGATGCCGCCCCCCCGCACCGCCGGCTGGTGAAGGGCGACGCCACGAGCGCCGCTGTTGCGGCGGCGTCGGTCATCGCCAAGGAGACCCGCGACCGCCTGATGCGCGGGCCGGCCGCCGCCGCCCATCCGGGGTACGGCTTCGATGGCCATGTCGGGTACATCACGCAGGCCCACACCGCGGCCGTGCGCGAACTCGGGCCGTGTCCACTGCACCGGCTGTCGTTTCGCTCGAGCGCCTACGGCGACGACCTGACGCTGTTCGACTAGCCATCGGGCCCGATCCCCTCGGTGCGCTGGATGTGCCACGTGGGACCGCGGGGCGTGACGACGATGAGGTCAGGGCGTACCACGTGCTCCGCATAGGCCGGATGACGGGCCTGCCAGGCCAGCGCCGCCCGCACGAGCCTGCGGCGCTGCGCATGGCCCACGGGTGGGCTGTGGGGGTCATGGGCCGTGCGGGTCTTCACCTCGCACGCTGCCACCACGCCACGTCTCTCGGCCACGATGTCGATCTCGCCACCGGCGCCCCTCCACCTGGTGGCCAGCACCCTCCAGCCCCGACGCACCAGCCACCTGGCCGCAGCGGACTCACCGGCTGCGCCGAGCGCGTGGTCGGGGTGCTGGTCACGTGGCTCCATGGGTCCAGCATGCGGTGTTGCGGCGCGCGAGGGGTGCACTCATTGCGCCGGAATCCCACCCGGAGTGTGCCGCTCACCGTGTATCCGCGCTGCCGATCGGCCACACTGACAGTGCTGGAACCGAGACGAACCCATTCCGAGGAGGCCGCATGCCCTTCGAGCTCCCGCCGCTGCCGTACGCGTTCAACGCGCTCGAGCCGCACATCGACGCCACGACCATGGAGATCCACCACGACCGCCACCACAAGGCGTACGTCGACAACGCCAACGCCGCACTCGCGGGCACGGCGTGGGAGAACTCGTCGGTGGAGGACGTGCTGACCAGCCTCGGGCAGATCCCCGAGGACATCCGCGGGGCCGTGCGCAACAACGCCGGCGGCCACTACAACCACTCGCTCTTCTGGGAGATCATGGGCCCGGGTGGCGGCGGTGCCCCCGGAGGCGCGCTGGGCGCGGCCATCGACTCCACGTTCGGCTCGCTCGACGACCTCAAGGCGAAGGTCAACGACGCCGGCGTCAAGCGGTTCGGGTCGGGCTGGACCTGGCTCGTGGTGTCGGGTGGCGCCCTCGAGGTGATGTCCACCCCGAACCAGGACACCCCCCTGTCCGAGGGCAAGACGCCCATCCTGGGCATCGATGTCTGGGAGCACGCGTACTACCTCGAGTACCAGAACAAGCGGCCCGTGTACCTCGACGCCTGGTGGAACGTGGTCAACTGGGATGCCGTGTCGGCTCGCTACGACGCCGCTGCCTGACGCGCTTCGTCGTGACATAGAGGGCTGAATCTGCTGACGGCCCGTGCGCCACGTGCGCGCGGGCCGTCGCGATTCTGGGGCCATGGTCGCCCGCATGGTCAGCCCGGCACTCATCGGCCTCGACACCGCCACCGTCGAGGTCGAGGTCGACCTGCGGGCCGGCCTTCCGGGGTTCAGCGTGGTCGGGCTGCCCGATGCGGCCGTCCAGGAAGCCCGCGAGCGCGTGAGGTCGGGCCTGGTCAACCAGGCGTTCGACCTCCCGGCGCGTCGCATCGTGGTCAACCTGGCGCCGGCCGACCTGAGGAAGGGCGGCCCGCAGTACGACCTGCCCGTGGCCCTCACGATCCTCTCCGCCTCTGGGCAGATCCGGCCGGGTGCCCTCGCGGGTACCGGCGCGGTCGGCGAACTCGCCCTTGATGGCGCCCTGCGACCGGTGGCCGGGGCGGTGGTCATGGCTGAGCACGCCGCCCGCAGGGGATGGCGGCAGCTGGTGGTGCCCGACGCCAATGCCGCCGAGGCATCCCTGGTTCCCGGAATCCGCGTGCTGGGCGCCCGTACCCTGCGCCATGCGGTGGACGTGCTCGAACGGCGCGCCGACCCGGTGGGCGTAAGCGCAGACGCTGCCGACCTGCTGCACGGGGCCGTGCCCGAGTCGCATGGCGATCTCGCCGAGGTGCGCGGGCAGGGCGACGCCCGCCGCGCCCTCGAGATCGCCGCCGCCGGGGGCCACTCGCTTCTGATGATCGGGCCGCCGGGCGGGGGCAAGACCATGCTGGCGCGCCGCCTGCCGGGCATCATGCCCGCGCTGCAGCCCCACGAGGCCATCGCCATCACGCGGGTCCATTCGGTGGCAGGGCTGCTACCGGCCGGGCAGGCGCTCGTGACCCGGCGGCCGTTCAGGGCTCCGCACCACACCATCTCCGCGGCGGGCATGGTCGGCGGCGGGCGGGTGCCGCGGCCGGGCGAGGTCACCCTGGCGCATCTGGGGGTGCTGTTCCTCGACGAGGTCTGCGCGTTCCCGCCGGTCGCGCTCGATGCCCTTCGCCAGCCGCTCGAGGAGGGATGCATCGAGATCACCCGGGTCCGGGGTTCGGCGCGCTTCCCGGCCGAGCCCCTGCTCGTGTGCGCCGGTAATCCTTGCCCGTGCGGGCATGCGGGCGATCCGCTGCGCGCATGCACCTGCGCCCCCGCGGCGGCAGACGCCTACCGGTCCCGGGTGTCGGGGCCCATCGCCGACAGGATCGACCTGCGCGTGGACATACCCAGGCTCGATCGCGACGAGATGCTCGATTCGCGGTCGGGCGGCGAGGGCAGCGCTTCCGTGCGGATACGGGTGGAGGCCGCGCGGGCCCGCCAGCACGCCCGCGGCCAGCGCGGCCCCAACGCGCGCCTGGGCGCCGCAGCGGCACGCGAGGCCGCAGACCTCGATCGCGAGGGCAGGGCCCTGCTGGGGGCGGCCATCGACCGGTTGGGGCTCACGGCGCGCGGATGCGACCGTGTCATCCGGGTGGCGCGCACCATCGCCGACCTCGATGCCTGTACCGCGGTGCGGGCTCCCCATGTGGCCGAGGCCCTGCGGTTCCGCACGTCGGGGTCGGTGGCATGACGCCCGATGCCGATTGGGCCCTTGGACTGGCATGGATGTCCCACGCGCTCTCACGTGACCTCCAGCGGCCTTCGAGGGTCGCGGGAGGGCCGCAGCACCTATGGCGGGGTACGGCAGCGCAGATGGCCTCCTGGCTGCGCTGCGGCGCGGACGACGCCGCCAGGGCCATGCGGGCACGCGATGCGTTTCGCGGTGCGGATGCCCGTGATGCGCTCGCGACGCGGGGCATCACGCACATTCCCATCACGTCGGGTGCGTACCCATCGCGCCTCAGGTCGATCTTCGATCCGCCCTTCGGCCTGTTCGGCACCGGGGCCATGGCGCATGTGCTGGCTGCACTCGACTCCTCACCGGTGGTGGCGGTGGTGGGCAGCCGGCGCCCGACGGGGGCCGGTCGGCGACTGGCGCGCGACCTCTCGGGGGCGCTGGCCGCACGCGGTGCGGTGGTGGTGAGCGGTCTCGCACGCGGCATCGATGGTGCGGCACACGAGGGCGCGCTCGACGCCGGGGGCACGACCATCGCCGTGCTCGGGTCGGCGGTGGACCGCGTGCACCCCCGCCGCCATGTGCCCCTGGCCGATCGCATTACCCGTGATGGCGCCGTGGTCAGCGAGTACTGGCCGGGTACCGATGCGCTGCCCTGGAGATTCCCGGCGCGAAATCGCATCGTGGCGGGCTTGGCAGACGCGGTCGTGGTGGTGGAGGCCGCGTCGCGTTCCGGCGCCCTGATCACGGCGGACTTCGCGATGGAGAACGGCACACCCGTGCTGGCCGTGCCCGGCTGGCCGGGGTCCGAGATGGCCGCCGGGTGCAATGCCCTGCTGCGGGCGGGTGCGGCCCTGTGCGAGGGGGCCGACGACGTCGTTGCCGAGGTGCCCCATCGCGCCTGGCGGCAGGCGCAGGCGCCCGCGTCGGCATCGGGGCCGGCGGCGGCGGTGCTGGCGGTGGTGGCCCGTGAGCCCGCCACCGTCGACGCAATCGCCTCGGTTGGCGGGCTGGCGCACGCCGATGTGGCAGTGGCCCTGGCGGCGCTCGAACTGGACGGCCTCGTGGCGCGGGAGCCCGGCGGGGTATTCCGGGCGGTGTCCGGGCGGCGGGGCCGCGCGGATGGCGGCTGATCCGGGCCTAGCGGCGGGCGGGGGTGGCCGCGTAGCGCTCGAGGATGCGCTCGGCATTGCCCGCGACGGCCGGCCGCACGTCCTCGGGCGTGTGCAGCACGGCCTCGCCGCCATGCTTGGTGATCTCCTTCACCAGCCACTCCTGGCTGGCGTAGGGGATCTCCGCGATGATCGATCCGTCCGAGAACCGCTCGGCGGACGGGTGCTCCTCGGCGAGCCAGCGCGCGATTGCGGGGCTGCACCACACCCGTGCGATGTTGGCGTGCGGCTGCGACTGCGACGAGCTGCCCCAGGGCTGGTACGGCACGGCCTCCACCTCGGGGCGCCGCTCGAAGTGCTCGTCAAGCGCGGTGGCGCCGCGGATGCGGTCGAGTCGGAACGTGCGCTGCTCGCCCGCCTTGCGGCAGTGGGCCACGAGGTACCAGGCATCACGCGAGTTCATGAGCATGTGGGGTTCGATAACGCGCTTGGTCACCTCGCCGCGCGAGTCGGTCCAGTAATCGATCTCGATCACGCGGTCCTCGCGCACGGCGCCGGCCAGCACGGCCCCCACGGTCTCGCTGGCGGTCTGCACGCTGCCGAGCTCGACGCCGGTGGACGACTCACTGCCCACGGCGTCCTCGATCTTGCGCCGCGCCGATGCCAGCGACTCCTCGCCGACCAGCGGCAGGCGCCCCCCCACGAAGTCGAGCGCCCACAACAGCGCCTTGGCCTCCAGGGGCGACAGGCGCGCCGGGCGCGAGAACTGGTCGCCGTAGACCTCCTTCTGCACGATGACCTCATCGCCCTCGACCTGGGCGAACAGCGCGTAGCAGCCGCCCCCGAAGTTGATGAGGTTGAGCAGCGTGAGGTCCTCCTCCAGGGCCTCCTGGGTGAGGTTGAGCTCCGAGCGGATCTCGGCGCACGGCACCTCGGCCTCGTACGAGCGCCCGCAGGCGGCGAGCAGCCGCGTCATCAGGGCGAGCAGGCGCGAGATGCGCTCCACCGGCACCACGCGCTCCGACGGATCGTCGGGCGATTCGTCGGGCACGGATGCCTCTGCGGTGCGTGGCAGGGGCTTGCTGCGACGGCGCGGCTTGGTGGAGTGGCGGGTGCGCAGCTGCTCGAGCGCGGCGATTGCGCTTTCGCGCAGCGACTTGGGCTCGAGGATCTCGGCCTCGGTGCCAAGCCCGAGCACCCACGACACCAGTTCGCGCGCGCCGCCGAACTCGGTTCGGAACACAGCGGAGCCGTCGGGGTTCTCCTCGAACTCGCCCTGGTCCCCGAACATCTGGTCGACCCACCAGGCGATGGTGGGCGAGAGGGCGATGACGGCGGTGTCGACGGGGTCTGCGAGCTGCCAGGGGGCGCGGTCGCGGTACCTGGACAGGTCGACCTCGCTGGGGGGCGGGAAGTCGTGCTCGGCGCGGGTCTTGAAGGTGATGCGCCCCTCGATGCGCGACAGCCGGAAGCAGCGGAGGTCCTCGCGGTCGTGTGCGAAGCCCACCAGGTACCAGTTGCCCGCCATGTACAGCAGGCTGTAGGGGTCGACCTCGCGGTCGCCGTGGTCGTCACGGCCGATCGAGTAGTACCGGAAGCGAATGGTCTTGCGGCGGCTGATGGCCGACTCGATCTTGATGAGG
>CAZIQQ010000091.1:0-7748 GCA_964541555.1 uncultured Bifidobacterium sp.
CTCGATGACCCCGACGCCGAGGTGCCGCCACACGCGCCGCCCGGGCGGCGGATGTTGGTGAGCTCGGCCTGGCGGATTACGTCAACCGCCGCGCCGTACTGCTGCTGGTCGGGCCGGATGAGCCTGAGGGCCTCCTCGTACTGGCCCAGCGTGTAGCAGCCGTCGATGCGCCCGTTGTCCTCGTAGTCGGCCAGCACCTGCTGGCCCGCGCCGAACGCGGGCATGGCGGCGGCCCCCATCACGAGCGCGATGAGGAACGTCACGGCTACGCTGCGGCGGATGAAGGCGGGGATCAACCGGGCGAGCGTAGCCGAGCGCGGGAGCATGCGCTGACCGGGGCGGTTGCACGCGCACGTGGCCCGATCATCGCGGGTGCCGTGCTGCTGGCGGCCTGGACGGTGCTCACGGTGCTGAGCGGCGGCATCGACCTGGGCGACGGCCTGGCCACCCGCGGCGCCACCGCCGCCATGCTGGCCGCGCTGGTGGCAGCACCCTTCGCGGCGTGGGCGATCATGAGGTCGCGCGACCGGGCCGCCCCCGGGTCGGGGCCGGCGCTTCTGGCCATCGGTGGCGTGGCGGGGCTCGCCGTGTGGGCCGGCATCTCGATCCTGTGGGCCCCGGCCGGCGACCTGGCGTGGACCGAAGCCAACCGCATCGCGCTGGCCGCGCTGGCGCTGGTGATCGGCATCGGAATCGCGTCGATGGTTCCGCAGGCACCCGAGCGCTTCGCCGTGGGGCTGTCCATCGCGGCCGCGCCCGTGGTTCTGTGGGCCCTTCTGGCGCGCTGCATGCCCACCGTGTTCGGCAGCGACTTCGAGCCGTCGCGGCTGCAGGCCCCCGTGGGGTACTGGAACGCGCTGGCGCTGGTGGCGGTGGTGGCAATCCCGGGCCTGCTGTGGTGGGCGTCGCGTCGCGGGGGCGACGACCGCGACCTCATGGGTGCCGCCGCGGCCATCACCGTGGCGGTCACCACGCTGGTGCTCACCTACTCGCGCGGCGGTCTGCTGTCGCTGGTGCTGGTGTGCCTGATCGTGGTGGGCATCATGCCCGGCCGCATGCGTCAGGCATCGGCGCTGGCCGGCGGGCTCATCGGGGCAATCCTTCCCGCCTGGTACGGGCTGACCACCGACGCCCTCACCGACGACGCCCTGATCGCGGCCGACCGCAGCGACGCCGGGCTGGGCCTGCTGTGGCGCCTGCTGGTGGGCCTGGCCATCGCGGCGGCGGTGGCCTGGGCCATCCAGCGCGTGCTGGGCGGTGGGCGCCTCACCCGCAGGCGGGCCGGCGTGGCCGCCCTGGCGGTGGTGCTGCTGGGCGTCACCGTCGCTGGCGCGTATGCGCTGGCCAAGCCGCGCGACGTGGGCGCATGGATTTCGGCGCGCACGGCCGAGGTAACGGGCACCTCGGGCGGGCTGGCCAACACGCCGGGCCGCCTGGGCAGCCTCGACACCAACCAGCGGCTGCAGTGGTGGGGCGAGGCCGCCAGGTCGGCCGGCGACAACCTGCTGGTGGGAGAGGGCGCGGGGTCGTTCCCGCTGGTGCACCTGAGGGAGCGCACCACCGGCGAGGACCGCCTTAACGTTCGCCAGCCGCACAACCTGGTGCTGGAGATCGCCTCCGGGCTGGGCCTGGTGGGGCTGGCGCTGCTGGGCTGCCTGGTGGCAGGCGTCGCATGGGCGGGCGCCCGGGCGTGGCAGCGCAGGGGACCCCCCACCATCGCGCTGCCCCTGGCCGTGTTCGCGGCGTTCCTGCTGCAGTCGCAACTCGACTGGACCTGGACGGTGCCGGCCCTCACCACCGTTGCCATGGCCGCGGCCGGCGTGGTGATCGCCGCGGCGGCGCCGGGGCCCGCACCGCCGGGGCGTGCGGTGCCACGGCGTGTGGTGGCCGGCGCATGGGCGCTTGCGCCAATCATCATGCTGAGCGCGCTCATCCCCTGGTGGAGCCAGGAGAAGGTGGCGCAGGGCAACCAGGCCATCTCGGCCGGGCAGCCCGCGGTTGCCGAGGAGCGGGCGCAGGAGGCGTCTGATCTCAACCCGCTGGCAATCCAGCCATGGCTGCTGCGTGCCCGTGCCGCGGCGCTGCTGGACGACCCGGCGGGCATGCGCGCCGCCGCGCAAAGGGCAACCCAGGTGCAACCTGGTAATCCGGCTGGGTGGGCGCTGCTGGCCGTGGCCTACGGTGATACCCCAGAGGGCCTGGCGGCGTGGCGGCAGGTGCTGGTGCTGAGCCCCAACGATGCCCGCGCGCGCCTGGCACTGGAGGCCATCGAATGAGCGATTCCCGCACGCAGTCCATCTTCGACACCGCGGCCGAGGCCTACGACACCCACCTGGTGCCCGCCTTCTTCGACGAGTGGGCCGCCGAGGTGACGCACCGGCTGGGGCCGGCGGGCGATGTGGTGGTGGATGTCGGGTGCGGGTCGGGCGTGCTGGCCCCGCACCTGCTGGCCGCCGGGTGGGAGCGGGTGCTGGGTGTCGATCCCTCCGGGGGCATGCTGGCCCGGGCCGCCGCCCACGCCCCCGGTGCCGCGTGGGTTCAGGGCGACGCCGCCGCGCTGCCGGTGGACGACGCCCAGGCCGACGCCGTGGCGTTGAGCTTCGCCCTCATGTTCATCCCCGACCCCGTGGGCGCACTGCGCGAGATGGCCCGTATTGCACGGCCCGGGGGGCACATCGTGGTGTCCACATGGGGGTCGCTGCACGACATCCCCGGGTTCGCGGCCATCTGCGACGCGCTGGTGGACGTGGGCGGCGACGATGCCGCCCAGCTCCTGCGCCGCGCGTTCTCGATGGGCGATTCCTCCGCCCTTTCCGACATCGCCGACGCCGCCGACCTGCCCGACCGCCGGGTGGCCACGCACCGGGTTACCGCCCGCTTCCCGGGCGTGCAGGCCCTGGCGCGCGCATACGCCACGGCACTGGGACTGGGCGATGAGGACCGCGCCGGCGAGCTGGAGCAGGCGCTCCGGCCGCGACTGGAGCGCTGGACCGACCCCGGCACCGGCGAGGTCAGCTTTCCGATGACCGGCCTGATGATCGAGGGCTCGGGACGGGGGTGCGCCTGATGGCCACCATCGTGCTGCTGCACCCCTTCCCCGTGGATTCCCGTTTCTGGGATGACGTCACGCCGCCGCTCGAGGCCGCCGGTCACTCGGTGATGGCACCCGACCTTCCGGGGTTCGGCAGCCGGGCCGCCGAGCCCGGGTGGACGATGCGCGGAGAGGCCGACCGGCTCGCGGCCCAGGTGCCCGAGGGCGCCACGGTGGTGGGCCTCTCGATGGGCGGCTACCTGGCGCTGGCGCTGATGGGCGCCCACCCCGACGGCGTGGGCCGGCTGGTGCTGGCCGACACCCGCGCCGAGGGCGAGGCGCCCGAGGGCCTGGACGCCCGCCGGGCCGCGGCTGAGAGCCTGCGCGCCCACGGAACAGCCGACTTCCTGGCCGCCTTCGTTCCCCGCGCCATGTGGCCCGGCGCGGCGCCCGCCGCGGTGGAGCGACTGGCTGATCTGGCGTCGGCGCAGTCGGCAGACGCCATGGCAGACGCCACCATGGCCATCGCGGGGCGCGACGACAGCACCGGCCTGCTGCCCCGCATCGCAGTGCCCACGCTGGTGGTGGTGGGCGAGCACGACGCCATCACCCCGCCGCCGCTATCGACCGCCATGGCCACCGCCATACCCGGCGCGAGACTGGCGGTGATCGGCGGCGCAGGCCACATGACCGCGCTTGAGCACCCCGAGGAGTTCGCGGCACTTCTCACAGAACATGCTGCATAGAGCATGATTTTTTGACTTAGGTACGCGCGGCGACCTATGCTGCGCGGTCTATGCCTTCACTTCCGCCTGCGATCAACCTCAACTTCACCACCAAGGGCGATGGCCCGCTGGTGGTGGCCCTCCACGACGTGGGGAGGCCGGCCAAGGACCTCCAGAAGGCCCTCAAGCCGCTGCTCAGTGACCACCGCCTGATGGTTCCCGAACTGCGCGGCCACGGCGACTCGCCGTGCCCCGCCGGACCCTGGAGCATCGACGACTTCGCGTCGGACGTCGCCCGCCTGGTGGCAGGCGAGGGCGGCGGTGCGGTGATGCTGGGCATCGGGCTTGGCGGCGCCACGGCGCTGGCCCTGGCGCTGGGCCACCCGGGCCTGGTGAGCGGACTGGTGCTGTCGGGCATCGGCCCGCGTGGTGAGGACTCCGACGGCCGCGACCGCTGGATGCTCATCGCCCGCGCGCTGCGCGAGCGCAACCGCGACGAGGGCCAGGCCCTCGCGGCCGAGGCCATGGCCACGCGCCCCGACTGGCGGGGCGCCCTGGCGCAGGTGGACGCCCCGGTGGCCATCATCGCCGGCAGCGATGACAGGGCCGTGCCGGCTCAGGACCAGCGCGAGCTGGCCATCTGGCTTCGCGCCGCCACCTTCGACGTGGTCGAGGGGGCGGGGCACGACATGGCGGTGGACGGCGGGGCCGACCTGGTGGCGGCCGTGCGGCGCCTGTCGGTGTCGGGCAAGGCGGAGGCCGTCACCGCATAGGCGGCACCCCTCCCCTGGTCGTCGACCTCGACGGCACGCTCGTCACGCGGGACACCATCGGGCAGCTGATCGGCGAGATGGCCCGGCGGGCCCCGCACCGCGCCCACCGCCTGCTGGGCGAGTTCCGGCGGTCGCAGGCGCACGGCAGGGAGTTCCTGTGGGGCGAGGTGGGGCTCGACCCGGCCCGCCTGCACTACTCGCCCTCGGTGCTGTCGTACATCAGGGGGCAGGCGGCCGAGGGCCGCACGCTGGTGCTGGCCAGCGGGTCAACCCAGCAGATGGCCGACGCCGTGGCAGAGCACCTGGGCGTGTTCGAAGACGCCATCGGGGCCGTGCCGCCCGAGCACCTGACGGGGTCGCGCAAGGCCCGCCGCCTGGTGGCGGCCTTCGGCGCGCGGGGCTTCGACTACGCCGGCAACTCCGCGGCAGACGTTCCGGTGTGGGCGGTGGCGCGCGCGGGCGTGGTGTGCAACGCATCAGCCCGCGTGATGCGCGCCGCGGTGGCGGTGACCGACGTGGTGGCGCGCTTCGACGACCGCCGCTGGCGGGGTCCGGGCCTGCAGTCGCTGCTGGCCCTGCTCGACAGGCCCTAGGGGCCGGGCGCTCCGGCCGCAGGCGCAGGATCGGGCTCACCGCCCAGGCTCACGCGCACCCGCTCGATGCGATCGCGCCTGCGCCGCTCGCGGGCCACGGCCTTCTGCATCTTCAGTGGATGGCGCCCGTAGAGGGTGCGCGACCACCACGACGGCGTGCGGGCCAGGCGTATCGCGCCCACCAGCGCGACGAAGGGGATGAAGAAGCCGATGGCCGCCATCATGATCTTGCCCTTCATGAGGGTGACGACCATCAGGGCCGTGTTGACGGCCACGATGATGGGCACCACCAGGGGCGCGTCGTCGAGGTCGGTGGCCGATATCCCCATGGGCCCGCTGTCGAAGATGAGGGCGGTGAGCACGATGACCGTGGCCACCACGGCGTCGATGGACTTCTGCCCGGCCTCGCTCCAGTAGACATCATCCAGGTGCAGCCACAGCGCGAACTCGTCGAGCACCAGGGCGGCGCCCACTCCGAACATGGCGCCGGTCACCTCGAGCCACGGTGACGAGAACTCGTAGGCGAACTGCAGCATGCCCGCCACCAGCATGAGCAGCAGGCCCCACACCTGGTGGTGGATGTGCACGCCGCCGATGGTGATGTCGTTGATCACTCCACCGGAGTCGGCCTCGTCGGGGCCGATGAGCCCCTGGGCCACTGCCTGCTCGCGCGCGATGCGCTCGCGGCGGATCTTGCGGGTGATGCCACGCGTGATGAGGAACGTGGTGACGAACGCGATGAGGATCCACACGACCCCCGCGCGCCCCGCCTCGACGATGTAGTCCTCGTACCAGCGCATCGGCGGCTGCCCGCCCCCGGCCTACTGCTCGGTGTCCTCGGCCTCGTCGGGGTCGACCAGGCCGTCGAGGGCCGAGCCCTCACCGTCGCCGTCGGTCAGCTCGCCGGCCGCCACCTGCGACAGCGTGCGGATGATGGTCACGCACAGGGCGTCGCTCACGGCCAGCTGGGCCGACGATCCGTCGGCGTCCTGCAGCTGCACGGTCCAGTGCGGAACGATCCCGACCTCGGGGTTCATGTGCGGCGGGGTCACCGCCGCGCCCACCAGGCTCTCGATGTTCACGCCGTACAGCATGGCCGCCGGCAGCACGGTCTCCTCGGGCTCCCAGCCCTGGGCCTCGGCCGGCATGTCGCCGCGCATGGGCTCGGCCTGCGTGAAGGCGTTCATCAGGTTCTCGGCGTCCTGACGGCTGACGAACGCGCTCACCTGCACCGACGGACCGCCCAGGAACACCAGGATGGCCGAGGGGATCTGCTCGGGCTCGGGGCCCTGCTCGCCATCGGGTACCTCGATCTCGACATCGACCGGGGCGGCCTGGAAGCCTGTGGCCTGGAAGGCGATGGTGTGGCGCACGTCGGGAATCCTTCTCGTTGTTGTGTAGCGTCGCGGGCGATGCCGGGAGATCGCATTCTCGCACGCAGCCGCGGGCCCATGGTCGTGTCGCTGGGCACGGGGGTCTGCCCCGACCACCTGCTGGCCGCGGTGCTGCACCTGGACTCCCCGGTCCTGGTGCGCCACCTGGGCCGCACCATCGTGGCCGCCTGCCCCGACGAGGTCGCCACCGGTGCCTCGGTATGGGACGCCCTGCGCCGGCCGCAGGCGCCAATCGCGGCCGCAGACCCCATGGCCGGCGGGTGGATGGGCCTCCTGGCCGACCGCCTGGCGGGCACCGTGGAGCTGCTGCCGGGGTCCCCGCCCGACGACGCCGGACCTCCCGCGGGCGTGATCGCCCGCTACCCGGCGGTGTTCGTGGTGGACGACGACGGCAACGGCATGCTCGTGGCCGAGCGCCCCGGCCCCGAGGCCGACGCCCTTCTCGACGCCGCCCACTCGCGCACCGGTGCACTGCCGCGCGTGGAGCCGCCCTGCACCGACGTGCGTTCCTCACTGCCGGGCGCCATGTACGAGGCGGCCGTGGAGCACGCGCGCGACCTCATCCGCGCCGGCGACGTCTACCAGGTGAACGTGGTGCAGCGGCTGGATGCCGAGTGGACCGCCGGGCCTGCGGCGCTGGCGCGCGCGCTGTGGGCAGCGGCGGGGCCGGCGGCGCACCGCGCCTACCTCGACCTTCCCGAGGGCACGGTCATCTCGGCGTCACCCGAGCGCATGGTGGCCAGCGATGGCCGAACCGCATGGAGCGAGCCCATCAAGGGCACGGCCGCTCCTGGCGACTTCCTGGCGCTGGCCGCCAGCGTGAAGGACCGTGCCGAGCACGTGATGATCGTCGACCTGGTGCGCAACGACCTGGGGCGCATCGCGCGGCCCGGCGGGGTGTCGGTGCCCGGCCTCATGGGCCCGCTGGTCACCGCGTACGCCGATCACATGGTCAGCCGTGTCAGCGCGGTGCTGCGCGACGACATCGGACCGGCCGAGGTGCTGCGCGCGGTGTTTCCCGCCGGGTCGGTGACCGGCGCGCCCAAGGTGCGTGCCCTCGAGGTCATCCGTGAGATCGAGCCGGTGGGTCGCGGGCCGGCCTTCGGCAGCGTGGTGGCCGTAGGCACCGACGGTTCGCTGGATGCCTCGGTGACCATCCGCACGGCATGGGTGCCGCGTGGCGTGCCGCGCGCGCAGTACTGGTCGGGCGGCGCCGTGGTGTGGGACAGCCA
>CAZIQQ010000092.1:0-7600 GCA_964541555.1 uncultured Bifidobacterium sp.
GGTCGCACGCCGCGTCGGCGTCCACCACGCCGTAGATGACGTGGTCGATCCAGAAACCCTCTTCGTTCATGCCCATACGCTACCGAGCGCGGGTGGACCCGCGGGGGCGCGTGCGGCGACGTTTGGTCAGCGAACCCCGATCGTGATGAGCACCGTCATCACGATGAAGGCCGTGAACACCACGGCCCATACCCAGAACACCAGGCCCGGGCCGGAGCGGGGCAGCTCGTCGTCCATCGCCCGAGCCTAGCGACCCGAGTGGGGCGGGGTTCGGCGGCCCACCCGGGCGTATAGTCGTGACGTGACCCCCCGTCTGCTGATTGTCGCCGCCGCGCTCCTGGGCGTACTCGCCCCCCCTGCCACGGCGCAGGACGCCCCGCCCGACCCCACGGCGGCGACCGTCCCCGGGGCCACCACGACCGGGCCGGGGGCAATCGCCACTCCCAATGCGGTTGCCGACACCCAGCGCTGCGATGACGCCGACGAATGCGGGCCCCGCGCCGGATCGCCCCGCGCTGACGTGACATTCGGGTTCCTCGGGCCCGGGGGCGCGGGAGGCGCCGCGATGCTGGGCCTCGCGCCGGCGGGCAGCGTGTCGGTCATCTCGGTGGGTACGAGCTACCGCAACACCCGGTGCGCGCCCGGTGTGCCGGACTCCGCCGTGTGCCCCCAAGTGCCCGCCATCGGCGGCGTGCGCCTCACCATCACCCTGCCTGAAGGGGTGTCGTTGGTGCGCTGGAGCACGATGGTGGATGTCGATTCGCAGTCGCCGGCACGGTGGGCCTGTGGGCAGGCCGCCACGGTCGTCACATGTGATCTGGTGAAGCGGTCGGGCGGCGGCCCGTTCATCCTGCAACCCGGCAGCACGGCGGCGGCGAACCTTGTGGTGCGCACCACCCTCGCGCCGGGCACCGATGCCGGCGCGGTGGGCGCCGCGGCGTCGGTGCCGGTGGATGGCGGGGCCATCCAGGGCACGGCGAGCGTGTCGGCGCGCGTGGCATCCGGTGTCATCGCGCCGCGCGTGAACACCGCCTACACCACCGAGGCCAGCGGGCGCATCCTCGATGTGCGCCAGCGGCACCAGCTGCGCCTCAGCGCCTTCAACGGCGGCGGGATGCCCCTGCGCGCCACCGGCGGTGCGCCCACGCTGGTGCTCTCATCGATACTTCCGCCGGCGCGCATCGGCGATGCACGCATCAGCGGCCGGGGATGGCGCTGCGCAACCGATGCCGTCCGGACATGCACGTACTCGGGCGCCCTGCGGCCCGGCGCGTCGGCGCCGATGCTCACGGCGTCGTGGCCGGCCCGCCTCGACCTCCAGGGCTACACGGCCCGGTGGGACATCATGGGCACGGGGTCGTACCCGGAGGCGGGCGGTCCCGGCACGGTGCGGTTCACGCAGCCCGCGCACATGCGCGAGCCCGACACCCGTGCCCGTCTCGCCGCACGCATCTCGGCGCCGGGGGGCTTCACCATCGTTCCGGGTGCCGCCCCCCGTGCGCTCCGCATGACCCTGCACAACGTCGGGACGAACCCCGCGCCGGTCGCCGGGGTGCGCGTACGCACCGGTGCCGGTGTGAGGGTGGCGATGTCGGATGCCTCGTGGTCGTGCCGGCCCCTGCCGCGCGGGGCCTACTGCATGCGCGTCGGTGGGCTGGCCACCGGCGCCACGGCGCGCACGGACCTTCTGGTGTCTGCCCCGGCCGGCGCCGCCCCCTCGCGCAGGCGGGTGGACATCACGCCCATCGGTCGCCGGGGGGCCGCTCGTGGCACGCCGGTGGTGGTGCGGATGGCCTTGACCGATCCCGGCGATCCCATCGCGGCACCGCGCATCGTTCTGCGACGCGATGGCCGGTGGGTCCCGTGGAGGGATGGCTCGGTCACGCGCATTCCCGTGCGCGACGCCTTCTCGTACCGCATCAACCTCGTCAACACCGGCGGGCATCCGCTGTTGCCGGGGGGTGTGGTGCGCGTGCGGCAGGCCATCGGCACGTCGGTGGATGTCCAGTCCGTGGTGGGGTCCCGGGGTATCACGTGCGCCACGGGTCGGGCCATCGCATGCACGTACAGGGCCACCGCGCCCGTGCCGCCCGATGCCCTGTACGGGCAGATCGCGGTGACCATCCGCCCATCGCGCACGGCCCGGGAGGCCCCGGTGGGCGCCATCACGGCGACCGTGCGGGGTGAGAAGCGTGTGGAGAGCATCGCGATGCGCCTGGAGGTGGTGGCAAACGCCGACAGCCTGCGCCCGTCGCAGAAGGTCATCCTCATCCCGACGGCCGGAGGCCGGGGCGACCTGGTCATGGCCGTGCGCAACACCGATACGTCCGCGGTTCGCGACCTGGCTGTGGGCACCACGGTCCCGGTGGGCCTCGCGGTGCGTGGCATCCGCACGTCGTCAGGGTGGTCGTGCGCCACGCGGGGCCGGGCGATCCGCTGCAGCTATCCGGGCGTCGTCCGAGGGAGGGCCCGCACACCGGGCGTGCGCGTGCGGCTTGCCGCCACCGGCGGACGGGCCGCCACGGAGGGCATCACGTGGAAGGCCACGGGCGTCGCGGTGGTGGATGGCTCGCGCCGGGTAGGCATGCGACGCGGCCGCCTTCCCGTGCGGGGACCCATCACGGTGCGCGCCGAAGCCAGCCCCGCGGTCATCCTCCCATCGTCGTCGCGGAACCCCGCGCCGCGCGTGGTGTCGCTCGACGGCAAGGGCAGCACCTCCAATGGCCTCTCCCTGCGCTACCGGTGGACCCAGCGGTGCCTCACGGCCGCCGACGCCGCAGCCGTGCGCCAGTGCGCCGGGCGCGTGAGCCCCCCCGCCCGCATCGCCGCGTCGGGCATCCCGCACACCCGGGCCGTGATACCGCAGGTACGGCGTCGCACCGCGTTCGTGTTCGACCTCTCGGTCACCGATGGCAGCGCGTCCCGCACGCAGCGGGTGTCAACGGTGGCTACGGTGCGCCAGCAGGTGCGGCAGATCACGCCGCGCTCGTCGGGATCGACCCCGGATGCCGAGCGGCGCCAGGCCGAGGCCCGCGCGAAGGCCGCGGCCGACGCCCGGGCGCGCAATGTGCGGCGCTCGTCCGACGCCTCGGGCCGCCGTGCGCAGGCGGCATCGTGGGGTCGCGCCGCGCGCGAGCGCAACCTGCGGGGGCCTGGGGTCAGCATCACGGGCGGCCCCGTGGTGTCGGCGCGTCCGGGCGAGGAACTGCGCCTCACGGCGTCCGTGCGCGGCGAGTGGCACGGCGAGGTCTCGTACGAATGGTCGCAGGTGTCCGGCCCCACCACGGCCGTCAGCGATCCGCGCGCGGCCGAGGTACGTCTTCGCGCGCCGGCTGCCGAGGGAACCCTTCTGGTGTACCGCGTCACCGCGAAGGGCGGGAAGGGGCGAACCGCCACCGGACAGGTGATGGTGGGCGTGGGCGTCAAGGCCACTGCCGGCTCGAACGCGGCCCTGTCACTGGCGGCGCGGGCGGCGTCGTCGGGGCGTCCTGTCACCCTGTCGCTGGGCGGCGCCAACCTCGTGCTCAGCAAGGTCACCGTGCCCCAGGGGGCCGTCGAGCAGCAGCGCCCGGGTGGCCTCATCCCCTCGGAGGTCGACTTCTCGCGCTCGTCGCTCACGGTCGGGGCGCTTACCTTCACCAACATCAGCGGGTCGATCACCGAGGCGGGCGTCGAGCTGGCCACCGGCACGCTCACGATGCCGTCGTCGTGGGGGCTGAAGCCAGTGGGAATCAACCCCCAGCAGCCCCTGGTGCTCGCGTTCTCGGGGTCGGATGGCCGGTCGGTCAGCCTCACCGGCCAGCTGACCTCACCCGGCGACTTCGCCATGCTGCCCCTGCCCTCGGGCTGGAGCGGCCAGACGACCCTCACGTTCGCCGGTGGGTCGTCTGTGCTCTCGGCGTCGGCCACCGGTGACGACGACGGCTCGGTCAACCTGAGCGCGACCATCTCGACCGGCGGCACCTACAACGCAACGGTGACCGCGAACGGCCTGATGGCCATCGGCGGATCGCCACTCGATCTCACCGGAACCATCACGAATGCCGGCGGCAGCGTGGTGTCGACGGTCACCGGATCGCTGGCGGGTCCGGTCACGCTGGTCGAGGGCGTCACCGTGAGCGGGGTCACGGCCACATGGACTCCCAACGCGTCCAACGGAGTGGTGGTCACCGGCAGGGCGTCCATCGCGATCCAGAGCGGATCCGCCCAGCCCGTGGTGCTGGGCGCGGCGCTCACGTACTCGGGTCGCACCGACTGGAATCTGTCGCTCACCGGCACCTCGGGTCCGTCGTGGAACCCCCTGCCGGGCCTCACGCTCACCCCGTCGCAGTTCACGGGCGCCGTCGGCATGACCAAGGGCGCATGGGCGTGGGACATCAACGCCGCCGTGCCCTCGTGGCGCGTGTCGAGCGTGCTCAGCCTGTCCAACCTGCGGCTCGACCTGTCGGATCAATGCTCGGCCGGTACCGGCCCCGCGTGCCCGCCCGGCACGGTGTTCCTGCGCATGTCGACGCAGGCCAAGCTCACCCCGCCCATCGGTGACGGCTTCACTGCCAATGCCAACGCGATCCTCGGCATCGGGTCGGGCGGCGGCTTCTCGCTGCAGGCCGGGGTGGAGGACCTCTCGCTCGGCCCGGGAATCGACCTGGGCAGCCCGTCGTTCAACGTCACGTATGGGTTCCCCGACGTGGCGATCCCGGCGAAGATCGGTGCGCCGTCGTTCTCGGGGTCGTCCGAGGGCGGATTCTCGATGGTGGCCATCGGGTCGGTGCGCATCCCCGGCCTGGGCTCGTTCTCGAACATCGCGGCCAACATCACGTCGTTGGGCTGGAGTCTGGGCGGCTGGGACCCCGACGGCGTGTCGCTGGGGTCGGGTAACGGGTCGCAGTCGGGTGCCGGTTGGGGCTGGTCGTCGTTCGCCAGCACGATGTCGCTCGACCTGCCGGGCATCGGGCTGAAGAGCATCCAGATGGCCGCCGGGTCGGTGAGCGTGAGCGGCTCGTACAGCGCCCCCGCCTGGTTCTCGAAGATCATGGGCACGGTGCCCGCGCCCACGTTCGGCACGATCCAGTTGAACCCGCAGACAGGTTTCTTCAACGCATCCATCGGCCTGCCCGGCAACTTCACGCTGCCGAAGATGGGCGGCACCAGCCTCGGGTCGACGGGCCTGTCGTTCGACATCGAGAGCAACTCGAGCGGCCTCTACGTGGGCGTGAGCGCCAGTACCACCCTCAGCACCCTTTCCATGGGCGGCGGCACGGGTGCCGCGCCGACCCTTGACATGACGCTGTCGTACGACGTCGTCACCACCACGGCTGCCGCGTCGCTCTCGTTCGTCGATCCCTCGGGGTGGAAGGACGCCTTCGGCGTGAGCGGGCTGGTCATCGACGACGCCAGCTTCACCTTCGAGATCAACCTCGCCACCTTCACCCCGGGCATGAAGCTGGTGGCATCCGGCGACCTGCCGCCAAGCGTCGCCGGTCCCTTCAAGGTGCCCGGCCAGGGAATCCCCGTCACGGTGGGGGCCGAGTTCGACGCCACCAACCCCTGCATCGATGTGCAGGTGGGCAACAGTGCGCCCGGCTCGCCCCCGGTGCTGCAGGTGGACGGCGGGGTGGTGAGCGCCAGCTTCTTCGAGTTCATCGTGGCGCCGGACGGCTGCCAGTTGAGCCCCGAGTCGCCCCCTATCGCGCCCGGGTTCCAGATGGCCTTCGACGGCGCGGTGCTGGGCGTGACGGTGGATGTCTCGGCTGCCCTCACGCTGGCCCCCACCACCAGCTTCAAGGCTTCGATGGCTGTCGGCGCCTTCTCGCTGGGAGGCCTGCAGTTCCAGCAGACACAGCTGTCGGTGTTCCTCGATGAGGCCCAGGGCATCAACGATGTCTCGTTCTCGGGCGGCTTCTCGATTCTCGGCAACGGTATCTCGGTGGCCGGGAGCCTCGATCAGCAGGGGCCCATCACCAAGGGCTCACTGACCATGGGCCAGGAGGGCGCCTTCTCGGTCGGGGGCTTCAGCCTCAGCAAGATGAAGGTGGCCGCGTCGGTCACCTTCGGTGGTAGCCAGAACGACATCGACATCTCCGCCAGCGGGCAGATGGACCTGCTGGGCACCGACATCGACATCACCAACTTCACCGTCGACATCGACAACGGCGTTCCGGAACAGGTGACCTTCGACGCCAGCGTCACCAACCTCGGTGTGCAGGGGGCGCTCGAGATCGACGGCACGTTCGACATGAACTACCAGGCGTCGCCGGCCACCTTCGACGTGTCGGCGTCGGCGGTGCTCACCACGGCCGTGGGGTTCACCATCGGCAGCCAGGCCCAGCCGGCCACGCTGAGCATCTCGCCGGAGTGTGCGTCGTTCCAGGGTGACATCGCCTACGCAGGCATCTTCAACGCGCAGCTGGCAGGCACCATCGTGTACCAGCCGGGGTGCACCAACCTCGTCACCAATGCGGCGGGCCAGCAGGTGGTGGGGTCGCCAGGTGACTTCAGCTTCTCGGCCGACAACGTCGGCATCACCCTCGCCGATTTCGACATCCTGGGCTCGGTCGGCATCGGCAGCGTCGGGGGCGACGCCTACGCCACGGTCAACGCGGCGATCGACCTCTCGCCGCAGGCCGACCAGCCGGCCATCGGAATCCAGGCCGAGATCCAGAGCAACGGGAACTTCACCTTCACCGGGCAGGGGCAGGTGGACCTCGCCGGGTTCGACCTGCAGCTGAACGTGGCGGCCTCCAACAGCGGCGGCAACATCAGCGTCAGCGGCAACGCGCAGTTGGGCCTGCCCGGCGGCACCAATGTGAACCTGGGCGGCCGTTTCTCGGAGGTGGGCGGGGCGCCATCCACCACCCTCTACGGCTCGGTGAACCCCCTGGAGCTGGGCGGCTTCACGCTGGGGCAGGGCTCGTTCACGCTCACGCAGACGCCATCGGAGATGAGCGTGCTCGCGGCGGTCAGCACGTCGTTCGGCAACGCCAGTACCGGCGTCACGGTCAACGGCAACATCAGCTTCCTCGCCCAGGAGGGGGCACCGCCGCTGTTCCAGGCCGCCCTCGATGGCGATCTGCACGCGCTGGGCGCCACCTTCGACGTGTCGGCGTCGTTCAGCGACTGCGATGACAACTGCACCCGGCCGGCCCCGGTCGTGTTCTCGGTGACCGGGGGCATCTCCAGCAACGGCTTCAACTTCAGCCTTAGCACGACCCTGAGTTCGTCCGGCGACTTCGACCTGACGATGCAGTCGAATGGTGGCTGGAGCGGGTCGGGCAGCCATTGGGGCTTCGGCTACTCGGCGTCGTTCAACTACACGATCTACCTGTTCGTGGGCACCAACTCGCCCTACTTCAGCATCTACGGCAGCGGCGGCGCGGACGTGCAGGGCGAGGCCTTCGGCCGCTGGTTCACCGTGTTCGACGGGTCCATCAGCCTCGGGTTCAACCCCTTCAGTGCCTGCGTGTCGGTGAAGATCATCTCCTGGCACGTCACCATCTGCGTGTGACCCCTCGCCGCATCGCCCGCTAGCGTGAGGGCATGCGCATCGGTCGCACGATAGGCATGGGCATCGTGGCCGCGGGCCTCGTGGGTGCCGCGGTGC
>CAZIQQ010000093.1:0-7395 GCA_964541555.1 uncultured Bifidobacterium sp.
GACGAGGTCGACGCGATGATCGCGGCCGACCCCTACGTGACAGAGGGCGTCGCCCGGTACGACGTGCGCGAGTACGACGTGGTGCTGGCGGCCCCGGGCACGGAGGCGCTGCAGGCCTGACGCCCGGAGGCGCCCCGCGACACAGCGGCCGCCACCCGAATGGGGCCGGCGAGCATCGGAGCCGGGGATCCCGCATGTGCGGCCCCCGCACATGCCGATCCCGTTTCGCGACGGCTCGCCGGCCCCATTCGGGTGGCGGCCGTGGTCCAGCCAGGCGCCTCCGGGCGTCAGGCCGGCGTGTTCGCCAGCTGGCCGCAGGCCGCGGCGATGTCCGCGCCGCGCGAGCGGCGGAACGAGGGGTGCAGGCCGGCGGCCTGCAGTTCCTCCGCGAACCGGCGGGCACGGTCGGGGGGTGAACCCCTGTACTGGCCCGTGGTGGCGTTGTACTCGATGAGGTTCACGTGGAAGCGGCCGTCGCGGAGCTGTGACGCCAGGCGGCGGGCGTCCGACACGTTGTCGTTCACGCCGTCGAGGAGCAGGTACTCGATGAACACGCGGCGGCCCGTGCGGTCGGCATAGCGGCGGCAGGCCGCGAGCACGTTGGCGATGGGCCAGCGGTTGTTGATGGGCATCAGCGCCGAGCGGGTGTCGTCGTCTGCGGCGTGCAGCGAGAGCGCCAGGCGCACCGGCACCTCGAACGCCACGAGCTCCTCGATGCCCGGTACCCAGCCCGCGGTGGACACCGCGATCGACCGGGCCGAGATGCCCAGGCCGTCGGGCGCGTGGATCTCGCGGATGGCGTCGAAGACCGCCCCGGTGTTCTGCAGCGGCTCGCCCATGCCCATGAACACGATGTTGCTGAGGCGCGCGTCGGCCTCGCGGGCGGTGTCTGCCGCCAGCAGGGCCTGGTCGGCGATCTCGCGTGCGGTCAGGTCGCGACCGGCGCCCATGGCCCCGGTGGCGCAGAAGCGGCAGCCCAGCGCGCATCCGGCCTGGCTCGACACGCACAGCGTGCGCCGGCCACGGGCGTGCTTGATGAGCACGCTCTCGATTGCCAGCCCATCCGCGGTGCGCAGGCGCCACTTGATGGTGCCGTCGCGGCTCTCGGCCATGGCATCGGGCGTGACGGTCCAGAGCGGCACGACCTCGGCCAGGCGCAGGCGCAGGTCCTTGGGAAGGGTGGTCACCTCATCCCACTCCCGGGCGCCCGATCGCCGGGCGTCCTCCACCTGCTTCAGGCGGTACGCGGGCTCGCCCCACGCCTTGAGTATCGATGCGACCTGGTCACTCATGAGGCCGGGGAACCTAGCGTGATCGGCTCGACATACGGAATGACCCGGGGAAACAGGCGGCGGCCGACGAGGACGATCCACGCGGCGAACACGCATGCGATGCAACTGAAGACGATGAGGGCGTTGGTCAGGCCGACCGCCTGGGAGAGGTAGCCCAGGCCCACCGTGGGGATGGTTCCCGCATACGCGCACATGTACAGCGCCGACATCAGCTTGCCGCGCTCCTCGAGCGGCACGATGGTGCCGCAGATGACGGTTCCGCCCTGCAGGATCATCCCGTTCACGAAGCCCATGAGGCCGGCGGCCACCACCACCAGCGAGGCGCTGCCCACGAACGCCGCGCCCGCGATGAGCCACGTGACCACGGCCGACACCGACACGCCGATCATCACGGCCTTCCGGGGTTCGACATGGCGCGTGACGATGGGGGTCATGCCGCCCAGCCCGAGCACCAGGAACCCGCAGAGACCCGCGATGGCCACGTTGGTGGCACCAAGCGTGTTGTAGAGGAACAGCGGCACCAGCGACAGCACCGTTCCCTCCATGAACGACATGGTGAACGCCGCGGGCCCGATGAACCCCGCGAAGCCGATGCCCTGGCCCTTGGGGATCCCCACGCGCATCTCGAACCGGTACGGCCGACGCGGCACGGTCTCGCGGGCGATGAGCACGCAGGCCAGGCCCACCACCATCAGCACCACGTGCACCTCGAAGGGCCGGTGCAGCGGGTTGCCCCAGTACTGCGCCACGATGCCGGCGAACAGCGGGCCCAGGCCGAAGCCGATGCGGAACGCCGCGCCGGCCGTCATCGAGGCAAGGGCCTTGGCGCCCGGCAGCGCGTGGTCGATGACGAAGGCCGTGCCCACGCCCAGGTACATGCCGATGGCCAGGCCCTGCAGCACGCGGCCGGCGAACAGCAGCGGAACCGACTCGGTGAACGAGAACACCAGCGAGGCGGTGGTCATCACGAGCATCGCGGGGATCGCGAGCTTCTTGCGGCCCAGGCGGTCGGATGCATTGCCCGCCAGCAGCATGGTGGGCACCACCGTGGCGGTGTACGTGGCGAACAGGAGCATCAGCACGCCGTTGGACAGCTGGTAGGTGCCCTGGTACAGCGGCAGCAGGGGCGTGATGATGCTGGTGCCCATCGTGAACACCAGCAGGGCGATCAGCGCCAGGTACGAGCCCCTCGTCACCGGTCCTGGCCACCCCGGTAGGTGCCCGGCACCTGCGCCACGATGGTGGCGCCCGGGCCGAGCACGCGGGGGGCGCGAAAGGCGGCGATGGCGCCCAGCACCAGAACCCCCGCGGCCACCAGCAGGGCATTGCGCATGCCCGCCGCCACGTCGGCGCGCAGCGGCGCCGGCACCAGGCCGTCCTCCGCCGTGACGGTGGCGGGTATCGCCATTGCCAGCACGGTGCTGAGCAGCGCTCCGCCCAGCGCCCCGCCCGAATACCGAGACACGTTGGGCAGCGACGACGCCACGCCCAGGCGGTCTTCCGGCACCTCGTGGATGACCGTGGCGGTGACCGGTGCGGTGGACGCCGCGAGGCCGAGGGCCAGCACGATCATGCCGGGCAGCACCAGCGCGTAGCGCTCGAACCCGAAGCCCCAGGCCAGGATCAGCGCGCCCGCGGTGGCCGTGCACAGCGCCACGCGCATCATGAGGTCGCTGCCCACGCGCGTGAGCAGGCGGCCCGACAGGGGCGAGCCGACCATGAAGCAGAGGGCGATCGGCGTGATGGCCAGCGACAGCCATACGTCGCTGTAGCCCAGCACCGCCGTGAAGTAGAACGGCATCAGGAGCAGCGTGCCGAACATCGCGGCCCCCACGCAGAAGCCCGCGAGGTTGGGGTTGCGCACGGTCTTCAGCCTGAACAGCCCGAGGTCGACCATGGGATCGGCGGCCACGGCCTCGCGCCATGTGAACAGCGCCAGGCCCACGGCGCCGAGCGCGAAGAGGATGAGCACCTGCGCCGACCCCCATCCCCACGACGACGCGCCCGAGAGCGCGGTGAGGATCGGGAACAGGCCCAGCGCCGCCAGCGCGGCGCCCAGCAGGTCGAATGGCCGTTTCGGCCCGGGTGGCCGGCGGTGCATCACCAGCACCGCGCCGATGAGCACCAGGCCGCCCACCACCGGCGTGAACCAGAACACGCTGCGCCATCCCCAGATGCCCACCAGCACGCCGGCGATGTTCAGTGACACCACGGGGGCCACCGTGATGATGGCCGTGAGGATCCCGATGGCCAGGCCCCGTTGGTGGGGCGGGAAGAGGATGGCGGCATACGCATAGGCCGTCGGCGCCATTGCCGACGCGCCGACCCCCTGCAGGATGCGGAACACCACGAGCGAGGGCTCATCCCACGCCAGGGCGCACAGGGCCGACGCGACCACCATCACCAGCACGCCGAGCACGAATATGCGCCGCCTGCCGTAGAGGTCGCCCGCCCGCCCTGCGATGGGCAGCAGCACGGCCTGGGTGACGAGGAAGCCGGTCACCACCCAGCTCGCACCGGAGACGCCCGCGCCGAAGTCGCTCGAGATATCCGGGAGCGCGATGTTGACGATGCTGATGTTCAGCACCGAGAGCATCATCCCGCCCGCCACGACGGTCATGGCCATCCACCGCCACCGCGGACTCGCCCGCAGCCGGGCGCGGACGGCGCGGAGGCGCGCCGGGAGCATCGAATCCTGCACGTGCATCACCGTATACCCCCCGGGGGGTTCCCGCGGGCTAGCCTTCTGCGCCGTGGCGAGGAAGAAGCGGCAGAAGACGAAGACCATCCGCATCGGCGCGCGCGACCTCCTGTGGGACTACGCGCGGCTGGCACGCATGTACGCGCTGGAGATCATCGGGGTCGCGCTGCTGCTGGTGGCCGTGTCGATCGCCCTCGAGGCCACCTCGGAGGACGGCTGGACGTGGACCTGGCTGGGCGTGCTGATCGGAATGACCGGCATCACCGGCCTGGTGTTCTTCCCCCTGCTGCGGGCCTGGCTGCGCAAGGGCGGCCTGCCCTCGATACGCCTCCCCGATGCCCAGCCCGCCGAGGGTGCGCGCATGCTGGCCGCCGCGCCGTCCGACTGGCGCCGCTTCGCAGCGCTCAGCAGCATCCTGCTGTTCGTCGGATCGGTCGCCGTGCTGCTGTTCCTGGTCGCCGTGCTCGGCCGCGGAGGCACCGCCGAGGGCGTGGTCATCGGCGTTCTGCTCGCGTGGGGCCTCGTGACCCTCGAGGACGGGCGTCGCATCCAGCGCACCCAGGACGGCGAGAAGCGCGTGTACTGGGCCGCGGGGCGTCGCCCCTGGGGCGCCGGCAACCGCCTCGTCTTCACCGTCAGCCGGGGGTCCTAGAGCCGCCCGGACTCCTGCCTTCGGGCGTGGTACGTTGTGCATCGATACCGGGAGGGGGTATAGGTGGCAGACGTGAACGAGGTGGTCATCATCGGCAGCGGGCCCGCGGGGCTGACCGCTGCGATCTACGCCGCGAGGGCCGGGCTGGAGCCCCTCGTCATCGAGGGCTACGGCGCCGGCGGGCAGTTGATGATCACCACCGACGTCGAGAACTACCCGGGGTTCCCCGACGGCGTCGAGGGCCCGGAGATGATGCAGATGTTCCGGCGGCAGGCCGAGCGCTTCGGCACCCGGTTCATCACCGCCGACGTCAGCCGGGTCGACTTCTCGGCGCAGCCCTTCCGCGTCTGGGTGGGTGACGACGAGCACGCCGGCAAGGCGATCGTGGTGTCCACGGGCGCATCTGCCAAGTGGCTTGGCATCGAGGGCGAGCAGCGCATGATGGGCCGCGGCGTCAGCGCCTGCGCCACCTGCGACGGCTTCTTCTTCAAGGACAAGCCGGTGGTGGTGGTGGGTGGTGGCGACACCGCCATGGAGGAGGCGCTGTTCCTCACGCGCATGTGCGAGAGCGTCACCGTGGTGCACCGCCGCGACGAGTTCCGGGCCTCGGCCATCATGGCCCAGCGCGTGCTGGACAACCCGAAGATCACCGTGCGGTGGAACGCCGCGGTGGTGGACGTGGAGGGCGACCAGGTCGTGACCGGCGTGAAGGTGCAGGACACCGTGACCGGCGAGGAGAGCGTCATCCCCGCCGCCGCGATGTTCGTGGCCATCGGCCACCAGCCCAACACGTCGCTGTTCGAGGGCCTCCTCGACATGGACGACGAGGGCTACCTGCGCACGCAGCCGGACAGCACCTACACCAACATCGACGGCGTGTTCGCATGCGGGGACGTGCAGGACACCGTGTACCGCCAGGCGGTGACTGCCGCCGGCAGCGGCTGCATGGCGGCGATCGACGCAGAGCGATGGCTCGAGGCCCGCGAGGCCGGAGCCCCTGACCACGCGGGCGCCACGGCGTCCGCCGACTGACGAGGAGACCAGATGGCCGACGTCATCGAGATAACCACCGACACCTTCCAGGGCATCGTGCTCGAGAGCGAGAAGCCCGTGATCGTCGACTTCTGGGCGCCCTGGTGCGGCCCGTGCCGCATGATCGCCCCGGTGATCGACGAGATCGCCCGCGACCGCGACGACGTCGTGGTGGGCAAGGTGAACGTGGACGAGGCCCCGGCGATCGCCCAGCAGTACGGCATCCAGGGCATTCCCTTCATCGGCCTGTTCGAGAACGGCCAGCTGGTGAAGAACGCCGTGGGCGCCATGCCGCGCGCCGGCATCGAGCAGGCCCTCGGCCTTTCCTGAGCCGATGCCGACCTACGACATGCGGTGCACGGCGTGCGCCGACGAGTTCGAGGTGTTCCGGCAGGGGTTCCTGCGCGACGAGGACAGGTCATGTCCGTCGTGCGGGAGCCCCGCCGAGCAGCTGATCACCGGCTTCGTGGCCTGCCGGTCGAGCAGCCAGGTGGCGGCCGGCGCTGCGGCGTCGGCGCCCTCGGGCGGCCACGCCCACCACGGCGGCTGCGGCTGCGGGGGGCACTAGGGCCATGGCCACCACGGCGTCCACGCCTCCCACCCGCGAGCAGATCATGGTGCGCCTGCGCCGTGCCGAGGGGCAGCTGCGCGGCGTGCAGCGCATGCTCGACGAGGGGTCGGCGTGCGACGACGTGCTGGTGCAGCTGGCCGCCGTGACGGCGGCGCTCGATCAGGTGGGCCTGCACCTCATCGGCGAGCGGCTGCGCCAGTGCCAGCAGGCCGACGGCACGATGTGCACGGACGAGCTCGAGAAGGGCGTGGCCACGCTGCTACGCCACACGCGGCTGTCCCGGTAGGCGCGGCGCCACGGCCTGGAGGCCCCGGCGCAGGGCGATAGCGCCGAACTCGCCCATGAGGGCGAAGGAGCCGATCGCGCCCACATGGCCCTGCAGCGGCCCCTGGAACCTCAGGGTCATGGCGCCGAAGAGCAATCCCGCGATCGCGACCCAGCCGGCGTTCGGCAGGCGCCGTGCCGCAACGGCACCCACGGCGTTGCCACCGAACCACGCGGTGGCAAAGGGTGTGGCCACCGCCGACGGCCCCCACAGGGCGAGGCCACCGCACACCAGCAGCGAGCTGAGGCCGGATGCCATGGGCAGGCTCCATCCCAGGCGATTCATGAGGAGCCAGACGACCAGGGCAGACGTGGCGCCGATGGGCACCACGGCCCAGTTCGCAAGGCCTCCGGGGGGCGGCAGCAGCGGGGGGATGTCGCGGTCGCCAAGGAGGTCGGCCGCCTGGTAGACGCCCGCAGACGCCATGAACGCCGTGGCGCCCATGCGCCCGCCGACCCCGACGAACGCGGAGGGCGCGATGAGGCTCCAGAGGACGCCCGCCACGGGACCGGCGAGGATCACCCAGAACCAGCTGAGGGTGATGTTGGGCGAGATGATCCCGATAAACCCGCCCGTGTACGCCGCCATTCCGGAACGGACATCGAGCGGCCCCCCGGACAGCATCGCCACCCCGATGACCGTGATGACGAGGGCGCACGCCACGAGCGGCGGCACATCGAGAACGCGGCACAGGTACAGGGTGGCCGCCGCCGCGATGGTGGACATGACCACATCGACAACGCGCACCCGGGGCATGGGACCGGAGGTGCGCAGCGTCATCACGCCCCCCGCGAGGATCACCGCGAGGCCCGCCGACAACCC
>CAZIQQ010000094.1:0-3339 GCA_964541555.1 uncultured Bifidobacterium sp.
CGAGGGCCTCGACCTGCCCGAGGTCAGCCTGGTGGCGATCCTCGACGCCGACAAGGAGGGGTTCCTGCGCGGGCAGACGGCCCTCATCCAGACCATCGGGCGCGCGGCGCGAAACGTGAACGGCCGGGTGCTGATGTACGCCGACCGCGAGACCGAGGCCATGAGGGTGGCCATGGAGGAGACCTCGCGCCGTCGCGAGATCCAGCGCCGGCACAACGAGGAGCACGGCATCACGCCCGCCTCCATCAACAAGGGCGTCTCCGACATCGTGGAGTTCCTCGGTCTCAGTGGTGGCGGGGGCAGCCGACGCCGCGGGAAGCGCGAGCAGGTGGTGCCCGAGGGGGCGACGCCCGACGAGATCCGCCGCGTGATGGTGGAGGTGGAGCAGGAGATGATGACCGCGGCCGAGGAACTGCGGTTCGAGCGGGCCGCCGAGCTGCGCGACCGCCTCGCGGTGCTGCGCGCCGAGCTGGGCGAGGACGCCCTGGTGGCGGGGGCGGAGGGCTGATGCCGGACGACGAGCGCACGCCCCCCGACCCCGACATGGTCTTCAGGTCGCTCGCCGCACCCGGCCTGGAGGAGGACGACATCTTCGCCGCGCTGCTGGGGCTGCCGGGCAAGGGGGCCTTCTGGGGCGACGCCCACCCCTCGCCGTTCCCGGCGCCCGAGGGCGACTGGAGCGAGGACGACGAGAATCGCCGCCGGCGCGAGGAGATCCTGCGCCGGTGGGACCCCGACGCATCCTGAGGGTGAGAACCATTCTCATTTAGGGTAGGGTGCACGCATGCCCGCATCGCGCACCGCACTCACCGCAATCGCCGTCACCGTCCTCGCCGCCGCATCCCTCGTGCTGTCGGCGTGCGGGGGCTCGTCGGACACCGCCACTGCCGGCGCCACGACATCCGCGCAGCGTCCGATCATCGTGGCCACCACGCCACTGCTGGGGGCGATCGTGCGCGATGCGGTGGGCGACGGGGCCGAGGTGCGCGTGTTGATGCCGAACGGCAGCGACCCGCACGAGTGGCGCCCGTCGGCGAAGGATGTCGCTGCCCTGCAGTCGGCCGACCTGGTTGTGCAGAACGGCCTGGGCCTCGAGCAGGGCCTCGAGGAGGCCATCAAGCAGGCGCGCGCCGAGGGCGTGCCGGTGTTCACGGCCACCGATCACATCGCGGTTCGCAAGGTGGCGGAGGGTGACGACGAGCATGCCCACGACCACGGGGACGAGCAGGGGCACGGCGATGAGGCCGGGGCCGGTGACCCGCACTTCTGGACCGATCCCGCGCAGGTGCGCAAGGTCGTGGCCGCTCTGCCCGGGGCCGTGCGCCGTGCGACCGGCGCCGATGTCTCGGCGCCGGCGAAGGCCGCCGCCGCCAGGATCGCCGGCATCGACACCGCCATCGCCGCCGACTTCACCGCGCTTCCCGCGAAGGCCCGCAACCTCGTCACCGGCCATGAGTCGCTGGGGTACCTGGCCGACCGGTACGACCTGGGCCTCGTGGGTGCCGTGACACCGTCCCTGTCGTCCCAGGGGCAGGTGTCGGCGGCGCACCTGAAGGAACTCGAGCAGGCCATGGAGAAGGCCGGGGTGCGGGTGGTCTTCACCGAGACCGGCCTGCCCAACGCCGTGGCAGATGCGATCGTCGGTGAGACGGGCGCGACGCTGGTGGAGCTGGGCACCGAGGCCGTTCCGGCTGACGGCACGTACGCGACCTACATCACGGAACTGGCGCGCCGCATATCGTCGGCGCTCGCGAACACCGGGGGCTGACCCGCTGGACATCCTGTGGGACCCATTCGTGCAGAGCGCGTTCATGCAGCGCGCGCTCGTGGCCGGAATCCTCATCGCCATCGCCACGGCCGTGGTGGGCACCATCACGGTGCTCCGGGGCATGGCGTTCCTCGGTGATGCCCTGGCGCACGGCGTGCTGCCGGGTATCGCCGCCGCCCTCCTCATGGGCATCCCGACGGTTATCGGCGCACTCGCGGGCGCTGTGGTGATGATGGGCGGCGTCGCGGCCATCAGCAGGCGCACCCGGCTGTCGTCGGATGTCGCCATCGGGCTGCTGTTCGTCGGCATGCTCGCCCTGGGCGTGGTGATCATCTCGAGGTCGGCCGACTTCGCCGGCAGCCTCACCGACATCCTCTTCGGGGAAGTCCTGGGGGTCACGTGGACCCAGATCGCCTGGCAGGCCGGGGTGGCGGTGCTGGTGGTGCTGCTGGCATGGCTGCTGCGCCGTCCGATGCTGCTGATGGCCATGGATCCCGACCAGGCGCGGGTGGCGGGCTACCGGGTGGGCCTGATCGAGGCGGTGCTGCTGGGCATGATCGCCGTGACCGTGGTGGCGTCGTTCGTGGTGGTGGGGGCCCTGCTGGTGTTCGGCATGCTGCTTGCCCCTGCGGGCGCGGCCGCGCTCATCACGCGCCGGCTGGGATCGATGATGGCGGTCGCGGCCGCGATCGGCATCGCCAGCACCTATGTCGGCCTGCTGCTCTCGTGGCACTTCGACCTGGCTGCGGGTGCATCGGTGGTGCTCACGGCCGTGGTCATCTTCTTCATCGTGGCCATCGCCCAGGGCCTCGTGCCATCGCGTCGCCCGCACCCGGAGCACGCGGCGTGAGTGCCGGCATCGAGTGCCATGGGCTCGCCGTGGGGTACCGCGGGCATGCGGTGGTCGGGGGCATCGACCTCACGCTGGGTGCCGGGCAGTGGCTGGCGGTCATCGGCACCAACGGGTCGGGCAAGAGCACGCTCCTCAAGACCCTCGCGGGGCTCATCGCCCCGGTCGCGGGCAGGGCCGCCGTGACGGGCCCGGGTGGTCCGCCCGATCGCGCCAGCATCTCGTACCTCTCGCAGTCGCACGAGCAGGGCTTCCTGCTGCCCATCCGGTCGCGCGATGTCGTGTGCATGGGGCGCTGGCCTGCACGTGGCCTCACGGGCCGCCTGCGCGGCGACGATCAGGCCATGGTGGACGACGCCATGAGCGCCATGGGCATCACCGACCTGGCCGACCAGCCGCTGGGCACGCTGTCGGGCGGCCAGTGCCAGCGGGTGCACCTGGCGCAGGCCATCTGCCGCCGTGCCGACGTGCTGCTGCTGGATGAGCCCACGGCCGGCCTCGACGCCGCCAGCCGCGAGCGCTACCTGGCCGTGATGGACTCCGAGCGCCGGCGGGGTTCGGTGGTGGTGACCGCCACGCACGACGTGCGCGAGGCCCAGCGGGCCGATCTGGTGCTGGTGGTGGCCGAGCGCGTGGTGGCGTGCGGGCCTCCCGACGAGGCCCTCACCGCCGATGCGCTGGCCCAGGCCTTCGGCGTGGTGATCTCCGATGCCACGGGCCC
>CAZIQQ010000094.1:3439-5073 GCA_964541555.1 uncultured Bifidobacterium sp.
TTCGCCGTGCTGGGGGGCATCCTCGGCGTGATCACCGGGCAGCGCATGGGCATGAAGCCCACGGTGCCGGGGAAGCAGAACTGGACCGGCTATGAGGCCCTGTCCGGCGCGCTGTGCGCGGGCCTGTTCGTTGCCGGCACGTCGATCGCCGTGGCAACGGGGCTGCCGCACGGCTACTGGGTGGCCCTGACGCTGATCGTGGTGATTCCCCCGATCGTGCAGGGCGACGACACCAGGCGGGGCAGGGAGCGCCTCATCGGCACCGTCGCCGGGCTGGCCATCGTGCTGCCGATCTCGCTCATACCGCTGCCGCAATGGGCGGTCTACCTCATCGGGTTCGCGCTGCTCGTGCCGGCGTTCGCCGTGATGCAGAAGAACTACACCTGGTACGCGTTCTTCGAATCGGCGGCGATCGTGATGCTGGTCTCGGCGGGAAGCGACATGGTCAACCTCGATGCCGCGCGCATCGAGGCGTCGGTGATCGGGGTGGCGCTGGTGGCCGTGGCCGTGATCGCGGTGGCCTGGGGGGTGCGCCACGTGTCGGCGACCGACGTGCCCAAGGCGGCCATCGCCCCCTAGGCGCCATCCGCCGGGTGCACGCCGGCGGCGTCCCTCCGGGCCTTGCGCAGCTCCGGAAGCGTGATCACCAGCCAGTAGGCACCGAAGCCGATCACGAGGCCCACGAGCGTGTCCGCCACGCGCAGCAGCGCCCAGTGCCCGAACGAGTAGTCGTTGATCTCGCCGTGCAGTGCCACGGTCATCATCGAGATGGCGGCGATGTAGATGGTGTAGTTGCGCATCCACCACACGATTCCCGCGAAGAGCATGACGAACCCGACCGTCACGACCACATCGGGTGTCGCCACCGTGGCAAGGGCGCCGATGAGCAGGCAGCCCACCATCACACCGACCACCCGCTTGATGCCCTTGTCGAACGTGGCGTCAGGGGTGGCCTGCGTGATGGCCCAGAAGGTCACCATCACCCAGAAGTAGTTGTGGTCCCTCGTGGCGGCCCACAGCCCCGCGGTGGTGCCCAGGAGCACGCCCAGCAGCAGCGCCTGGCGCATTGCGATGCCCCCCGAGAGGAATGGCGGAGGCGTGGGACCCTTCGGCCTGGGCGGGGGCTGGCGCAGCAGCATGAAGCCGGTGGTGACGCGGATGAGCCACAGCACGAAGAGCACCGCCACCACGGCGCCTGCCCCGATTCCCGCCTGCACGAGCACGCCCTCGGGGTCGAGGTCCTTGGCCACGCCCATCACAGCGAAAAAGAAGAAGCCCACCGCCACCAGCGGCGCCAGCCCGGCTGCCACCCCGCCGTGGCGCCGGGTGAGGGGGCCGAGGGCGATGACCACGGCCATCACCGATCCGACGGCCCAGGGGCTCCTCACCGCGCCCCAGGCCAGGAACAGCGTGCCGAGCATCGCGCCGCCCCCGAGCAGCGCCGCGGGCAGGCTCTGCTTCCGCGGAACGAACACGGCCCCGAGCATCACGAACAGGGCGATGAGCGCCGCCGGCAGCACCTTGGCGATCACCAGCAGCTGGTACTCGAAGCCCAGTCGCGAGCCCAGGTCGAAGTGGGCGTCGATGAAGCGCGCGGCCTCGGGCGGCCTGTAGCCGGCCAGCCAGGTGAGCCA
>CAZIQQ010000094.1:5173-7381 GCA_964541555.1 uncultured Bifidobacterium sp.
CGCGCGGGCTCGAACCTGGCCACCTGCCCGCCCAGGTCCACACGGTGCACCAGGTGGAGGTCGGCGAGCGTGTCGAGCGCGCGGTACACGCTGGCCATGCCGGGGGTGGGGCCGGGCTCGGCCGCCAGGGCGTCGCGGATCTCCTGGGCGCTCAGGCAGCAGTCCTGGCGGGCGAGCAGGTCCACCACGGCCTTGCGGGCGCCGCCCGCGCGCAGTCCCGCCGCGCTGATGGCGGCCTCGGCATGGCGCGCCCAGTCGGCGCGTTCACGTGTGGTGGTCACGCGGCGCATGTTCGCAGGCATCGAGGGCGCTGGGCCGGGTTACGATGGACCGAGTGAGCTCAATCAGCGTCGTCGGTGCCCGGGAGCACAACCTCAAGGACGTCAGCGTCGAGATCCCACGGGATCAGCTGGTCGTCATCACGGGTCTCTCGGGCTCCGGCAAGTCGAGCCTCGCCTTCGACACCCTGTACGCCGAGGGCCAGCGCCGGTACGTGGAGAGCCTCTCCGCCTATGCCCGGCAGTTCCTGGGGCAGATGGACAAGCCGGACGTCGACGACATCGACGGCCTCTCGCCGGCGATCTCGATCGACCAGAAGACCACCAGCCGCAACCCGCGGTCGACGGTGGCCACCGTCACGGAGATCTACGACTACCTGCGCGTGCTGTATGCGCGCATCGGCACGCCGCACTGCCCCGTCTGCGGGGTGCAGATCGCCGGGCAGAGCGTGGAGCAGATCTCGGACCGGGTGCTGGCCATGCCCGAGGGCACGCGGTTCCTGGTGCTGGCTCCCGTGGTGCGCGACCGCAAGGGCGAGCACCGTGACGTGCTCGACCACATCCGCGACGAGGGCTTCGCGCGCGTGGCGGTGGATGGCGAGGTGCATGGCATCGACGACGTGCCGTCGCTGGCCAAGAACAAGCGGCACACGATCGAGGTGGTCGTCGACCGGCTGGTGATGCGGTCGGACCTGCGCCGGCGCCTGACCGAGAGCCTCGAGACCGCGGCGCGCCTGTCGGATGGCCTGGTGCGCGTACAGGAGGTCGACGGCGACGAGCGGTCGTGGACCTACTCCGAGAAGCTGGCGTGCCCCGAGCACGGGGCGTCCCTTCCCGAGCTCGCCCCGCGCATCTTCTCGTTCAACGCCCCGCAGGGCGCGTGCGATGAGTGCACCGGCCTGGGGTTCATGGCCGAGGTCGACCCCGAGCTGGTGGTGGACCCCGAGCGCACCCTCGAGGGCGGGGCCATCCTGCCCTGGGCCGATCGCACCACCGACTTCTACGACCTGCTGCTGCGGTCGGCATGCGCGCACTGGGACATCCCCATGGACGTTCCGTGGAAGGACCTGCCGCAGGACGACCGCGACCTGCTGCTGTTCGGCCCCGGGCGGGTTGAGCGGCTCGACCTGGGCGCGCGCCGCCGCCGCGGTTACTCGAGCACCGCGCGCTTCGAGGGCGTGGTGCCCCAGATGCGTCGCAGGTACGCATCGAGCGGATCCAACCTGGTGCGCGATCGCATCGAGCAGTACATGTCGCCCAACGCCTGCGGGTCGTGCCACGGCGCCCGCCTGCGCCCGGAGATCCTGGCCGTCACCGTGGGCGGCAAGTCGATCCACGAGCTGACGGAGCTCTCCATCGAGGACGCCCTGGCGTTCCTCGAGGGCGTGGAGCTCACCGAGACAGAGGCCTTCATCGCCGAGCGTGCGGTCGCAGAGATCTGCGCGCGGCTGAGGTTCCTCGTGGACGTCGGGGTGGGATACCTGAACCTGGCGCGCGCCGCCGGCACGCTGTCAGGGGGCGAGGCCCAGCGAATCCGCCTTGCCACGCAGATCGGCGCGGGCCTGGTGGGGGTGCTGTACATCCTCGACGAGCCCTCCATCGGGCTGCACCAGCGCGACAACCGCAAGCTCATCGGCACGCTCGAGCGCCTGCGCGACATCGGCAACACCGTGCTGGTGGTCGAGCACGACGAGGACATGATGCGCTCGTCGGACCATCTCATCGACATGGGTCCCGGCGCGGGCGAGCACGGTGGCCGCGTGGTTGCGGCGGGCACCGCCGCCGAGGTGGAGGCCCAGGCCGAGTCCGTGACGGGCGCGTACCTGTCGGGTGCCCGGTCCATCCCCATCCCCGAGGCCCGGCGCGAAGCCCAGGGCTGGCTCACCGTGGAGGGCGCGCGCGAGAACAACCTGCGCGACATCGACGTGGC
>CAZIQQ010000095.1:0-2143 GCA_964541555.1 uncultured Bifidobacterium sp.
CCCGGCGGCACCGGGCCGCGGTCGCGGCGCACGGTGACCTTGCGCCCCTTGAGCGACCCCGAGCGCAGGGCCTGGATGACCCGATCGGCCTCGGCCGCCGGCACGTCGACCAGCGAGAAGCGGTCGGCGATCTGGATGCCGCCGATCTCGCGGCCGGCGATCTGCGCCTCGTTGGCGATTGCCCCCACGAGGTCCTGAGGACGGATGCCCGCGATGCGCCCCGCGCCCACGAAGATGCGTGCCATGCCCTCGGGCGGCGGCTGGCCGGGGCCACCCCGATGCGCACGCCTGGTGCCGCCGCCGCCCGCGTGGTCGGGCGCGCCGCGCTTTCCGGCCGGCGGGCGATCCTCCCGCATGCGCGCCTCGGGGATGTCCTCGTCGTCGTCCGACCCCCGCGACGCCTGGTGCGCCAGCTTCACGGCGGCGGCCGCGATGTCCATCACGTCGAACTCATCGGCCAGCGACTCCACCACCACGCGGAACGAGTCGATGTCGCCCTCGAGGATGTCCTCGCGCAGGGTCGCGGTGGTCACGTCGAGCCGGCGCGCGCGCACGTCGGCCACGGTGGGCAGCGACTGCTGCGGCACGCGGCGCCCCGTGACGCGCTCGATGTTCCTGAGCATGCGGTGCTCGCGCGGCTCGGCCAGCGTGATCGCCACGCCCTCGCGCCCGGCACGCCCCACGCGACCGATGCGGTGCACGTACTGCGCGGGGGCGGGCGGCACGTCGAAGTTGATCACGTGCGTGAGCTGGTCGACATCGAGGCCGCGTGCCGCCACATCGGTGGCGATGAGCAGGTCGGCGGTGCCCGACCTCAGGCGACCCATCACGCGGTCGCGCTGCTCCTGGGTCATGCCGCCGTGCAGGGCCTCGGCCTGGTGGCCGCGGCCGTTGAGGGTCTCGACCAACTGCTCAACCTCGACGCGCGTGCGGCAGAACACGATTGCCGCCGCGGGCTCCTCGGCGTCGAGCAGGCGCACCAGCGCCGCGGGCTTGTAGGCCCGCTGCACCACGTAGGCCTCCTGCCGCACCTTCGGGGCCTCGCCCTCCGCGGCCGGCTCGGCGTCGATCTGCACGCGCACGGGGTCGGTGAGGTGGCTCTGCGCGATGGCTCGGATGCGCGGCGGCATGGTGGCCGAGAAGAGCACGGTCTGCCGGGGCTCCGGAACGGCGTCGAGGATCGCCCCGATGTCCTCGGCGAATCCCATGTCCAGCATCTCGTCGGCCTCGTCCAGCACCACCGACGTGACGTCGTCGAGCTTCAGGGTGCCGCGCGCCATGTGGTCGCGTGCGCGGCCCGGCGTGGCCACCACCACGTCCACCCCGCGCTCGAGCGCCTTCACCTGGCGGAAGATGGGCTGGCCGCCGTACACCGGCAGCACGCGCGCGCCCAGCCCCCGGCCGTACTTGTGCATGGCCTCCGACACCTGCATCGCCAGCTCGCGGGTGGGCACCAGCACCAGCGCCCGGGGGCCCCGCCCCGTGCCGATGCCGTCCATCGAGTGCAGCAGGGGCAGCGCGAACGCAGCCGTCTTCCCGGTACCGGTGGCCGCGTTGCCCAGAAGGTCGCGCCCCTCGATGAGGTGCGGGATGGCCTCGAGCTGGATGGGCGTGGGCTCCTCATAGCCGAGCTCCGTGAGGGCGGCGAGGATCTCATCGCGCAGCCCCAGGCCGCTGAAGGTCGTCTTGTCGATGCGGCGGATAGTGCCTGATGCGCGGTCAGCCAGCCGGGGGCGGCTGGCCAAGTGCATGGCGCATTGCGGAGATACCGGCGCTGGCGTCATCTGCCAGCGCCATGGCGTCGGTTCGCATGCCGGCGATCGCCTCGGGCGCAAGCCCGCGCTCCACCAGCGCCTCGACCGCGATGACCATGGGCATCACGAGGGCATCGAACCCCCGGAATGCCCGGGCGGCGGGAGCCGACACCGAGCGGTCGGCCAGGGTGGTGCGCAGCCCCCATGGCAGCGGCTCGTCCTGGCCGCGCAGCACCGGCTGCACCAGCACCGCGCCCCGGTCGTCGAGCAGCCACGCCCACAGCATCACCGGGCGCGCCCGGCCCGATCCATCGTCAACGGGCACCAGCCCGAAGCTGAGCGCATCCGGTGGACCCTCCACCGGCTCCCATGCGGATGAGATGCCCATG
>CAZIQQ010000095.1:2243-7319 GCA_964541555.1 uncultured Bifidobacterium sp.
CCCCGATGCATTCATGGGCTACACGTCGGTGGCCGGGCCGGTCATCGCCGAGGCCGGCGGCAGGCCCCTGGCGCGGGGTGACGTGTTCGAGGTGGTGGAGGGAAGCTCGGCGGGGCGCCCCTTCTTCATCGAGTTCCCCACCTATGAGGCGGCGAAGGACTGCTTCCACTCCCCCGGGTACCAGGCGGCGGTTGCACTGCGCCAGGGCGCAGCGACGTTCGACATCGTCATCGCCAAGGGCGTCGCGCCCGCCGCGCAGGGCTGACGCACCCCGAGAAGGCCGGCCCGCGGGGGTCAGGCGTGCTCGGGGTGCCAGAGGTGCATGTGGTTGGCGTGCTGCTCGCTGTACGCCCCCGGCGGGTAGTACTGGTCGTAGAACCCGCAGTCGATGTGCTGCGCCTGGGTGGTGAGCCGCTGGTACATGGGGTCGATGGTGAGCGGAAACCGCCCGTAGGTGTCCCACACGTACTGGCAGTAGGCCTTCACGCACTCCACGGTGTCGGGGTGCGGACGCGGTATTGCCCCGGTGAAGCTCTCGTTCATCGCCTGGTCGCGGTAGGGCTTGGGCACGTCGGGGTCGAGCGCCGCCCACTTCATGGCCATGAAGGCGTCCACCGCTTCGTGCATGTCCGTGTAGTACGGCGGGGTGAAGCCCTCGAGGTAGCCGTCGCGACCCACCGCGAAGGTGGTGCCGTCGGTGGCGGTCTCGAACCGGAAGCCCAGGCCCTCAACGTCTCCGCCGCCCATCACGAACTTGGGCAGGTACCCGGTGAATGTCCAGCCGCCCAGGCCAAGCGCCTGCAGCGCCAGGTTGAGGTTCTGGCAGATGAACCCCTGCTCGACCACCATCATCGAGAGGATCCGGTTCTCCAGTTCGGCCATGGTCATCACGCGATCGGCCCTGATGCGCCCGGTCTTCACGAACTCGTCAAGCCCGGCCGACCTGCCCCCGTGGCGCTCGTCGACGATGTTGAAGCCGTACGAGCGCGCCAGGTAGATGAACAGGACGTTGATGTATTCCATCGTCATGTTCGTGATGGGGATGAACAGCGTGGTGCCCGGCTTGTTGGCGTTCCAGCGGTTGAAGTCGAACAGGCCCGGCAGGTCGGTGGGCAGGGGCGCGCGGCCGTCGTGCAGCTTCACCTTGGCGCGGCGGTACAGGTTGACGATGAAGTCGGCCTGATCCTCCAGGCCCTTGCCGGCGAGGGTGGAGATCTCACCCGGCTCGGGAACCATCCTGAAGATGTCCAGCCACCACAGGCCGTCGTCGTTGCTCCAGAACAGCTCGGTGCCATGGTTGGAGCACGCAGACGGCCACGTGCGGTTGGTCCATTGCACGATGGTGCTCATGCCGCGGCGGGGGTCCATGTCGGCCAGGGCCAGGCCGTTCAGCCCGGTGCCGGCCATCACCAGCAGGGCCTCCTCAAGTTCCGACAGCGGCACCGGCGGGTGCGGCGACGTGTACTCGATCACGTCGCTCTCCACCGTCATGCCCAGGCCCACGCGACGGCTCTTGCGATCGAACACCGACTGAAAAAAGGGGTACTCGAGGGCGGCTGTGAGACCCGGGTGCGTCGGTTGTGGCTCCGTCATCGCCTGATCTCCCTGCCGAGCGCGGATTCCCTCGCTGCCATACGACGTAAGGCTACAGCATGGAGGAGAGAGGCCCGTCCGATACCGGCGTGAGCGACTCGACAGGGATCGCGTTCGCTAGAGCCGCACCACGAACCACTTGTCGACGTTGTCGCACTTCACCTCGCGCGGGCCCTCGTTGTAGTACGAGTAAACCGGACGGTTGTTCCAGGTGAGCTGCCGACGGCCCGTGTCGGGCCGGCGCACCGTGCCGAACACTCCCCGGTAGCCCGGAATTCGACGTGGAACCACCACCCCCTTTGGCACGTAGAGGACCGGCCACACCCGGGCGCACGATCCGGTGCAGCGGATGCGCGCCCGGGTCTCCTTGTTCCATACGTAGAGGGCCTGGCCCGTGGAGGTGGCGAGCACCTTCCCGAACTGCGACGTGGTGAAGCTGCTCGCCGGCACCCGGCCGGCCTGAGCGGTTGCGATGGCAGGCGCGGTGGCAGCCAGGGCCATGGCCGTGCATGCAGCGGCAAGAGGTCGTCTCATGCGGCCAGCGTAGGCCTGAATCCCACGCCCGCGGTGGCCGCGCCCGGTCGCCGACAGGTTCCGGCGATTCCGGGCGCGGGGCGGGGCGTCACGATCCCGGTGGCGCCTCCGAGGGCCGCACCCGGAGGATGCTCGCGGCCCAGCCGGGCAGCCACCAGTTCCACTTGCCGAACAACGCCACGAGCGCGGGCACCAGCAACGCCCGAACCACCGTGGCATCGATGATGATGCCCGCAGCCAGCCCGGTGGCGAACACCCGCACATCGGTCTCGGGAGTGGCGCCCAGGGCCACGAACGCCAGGAACAGGATGAGCGCAGCGCTGGTGACCAACCGCCCCGTGCGGCCGATGCCGGTGACGATGGCCTTGCTGTTGGATCCCGTGGCGTCGTACTCCTCACGCATGCGGGCGAGGATGAACACCTCGTAATCCATCGACAGGCCGTAGAGGAACGCGAACACCATCAGGGGAACCCACGGCGTCAGCGCCCCCGTAGCCGCGGTACCCCAGATGGCCTCCGACAGGTTCCCCTCCTGCCAGGCCCAGACCATCACCCCCCAGGCCGCCAGCACCGACACGATGTTCAGCAGGATCGCCTTGAGCGGCAGCAGCAGCGACCGGAACTCGCGCGCCAGGAAGATGAACGTGATGATGGCGATGAGGGCGATCATCAACGGGAACGACCCGTACACCGCATCGATGAAGTCCTCGTTCTCGGGTCCGAACCCACCCACCGCTGGCGCCCCGGGCAGTTCCGCGGCGGCGTCGCGCACCCGGCTGATGGTCGCCTGGCCCTCGGTGGTACCGGCATCGGCGATGGGGACCACCTCCACCAGTGCCGTGCCGCTTTCCTGCCACCCGGGACCCGGCGGGGCCACGGCGGTGCGCACGCCCTCCACCTCGGACAGGGCGGCGGCCGTGGCGGTCGCCTGCCCTGGCGTGCTGATGACCGTCATGGGGGTGAGCGCGCCCGCGCCCAGGCCCGATTGCTCGAGCGTCACCAGGCCATCCCGGGCCGGGCCGCCGTTGGACAGGGAGTCGGCCGCGGGGCTGCCGATGTCGATCTGGGATGCCGGCACCAGCAGCACGGCCAGGATCCCCAGCCCGATGGCGGCGGCCACCCACCGGCGCCGCACCACCCACGACGCCCAGGCCGTCCACGCGCGGCTGGCGGTGTCCTCGCGGCGGATGCGCGGCCATTCCAGTCGGCTCCCGGCCTTCGACAGCACCACGGGAAGCAGCGTGATGGCCACGGCCACGCTCACCGCGGGAATGAGCAGGCCAGCGAACCCGATGCTGCGCAGGAACGGCACGGGCAGCACCACGAGCGCGAGGAGGCCGATGGCCACGGTGATGCCGGATGCCACCACGGCCTTGCCGGCCGTGGCCATCGCCCGCACCACGGCCTCGTCGCCCTTGGCGCCAAGGGCCTTCTCCTCACGCCATCGCGTGACCATGAGCAGCGCATAGTCGATGGCCACGCCCAGCCCGATCAGCCCCACCAGGAATTGCACGATGAACGACACATCGGTGATCTGCGTGAGGCCCAGCAGCAGGAGGAAGGTGGTGGGGATGGCCACCACGGCAACCATCAGCGGGGCCAGCGCGAGGAATGAGGCGAATACGAAGATGAGCACGGCCAGGGCACCCACGCCGCCCAGCAGCACCTCCACCAGAAGGCTGGGGCCCGATCCGCCCCCGGTGTCGCCGATCAGGTACGCGAGGCCCGTGACCCCCACCGGCGCGCCTGCCACCGACGACGCCTTGGCGGCCGCGTCGATCGCCGGCGCAGCGATGGGCGTCTGGTCGAAGCCGGGCGCCACGGGGCCGTAGACGTAGGCGAAGGTGGTGCGGCCGTCGTCGCTGATGAACTTGGCGTCGCGAGTCCCCGGAAAGCCGACCACGCGAAGGCCCGGGGCGGACTGCTGCACACGCACCAGGGTGCGCCGCCAGTCGGCGAGCGCCTGGGGGTCGGCGACCTTCGTGCCCTCGGGCACCGTGGTCACCAGCACGGCCGGCGGGTTGGTGCCGCCCGCCCCATAGTCGGCCACGATCTCCTCGTTGGCCTCGAACGCCGCGTAGCCCGGCACCGAGAATTCCTGCGACAGCGAACTCGACAGGTTGGCGGATGCCACGAATCCGGCGGCGGTGACCACCACCCAGAAGAGGATCACCACGAGGCGGTGGCGCAGGATCCAGCGGGCAAGGCGTTCCATGGGAGTTGGCTCCGGGCTAGGCTATATGAGCGACTTACATAAAGGAATCAAGTAAAAGTTGAGCCGGCACGCAAGCGAGAACCGACCGCTGCATCACGGACCGCACGGGGACATCGACGATCTCCTCCAGGCGTTCATGGCGCTCGTGCCACGCCTGGTCGCCGAGCTCGCCCACCGCACGGGGCTGAGCCGCTCCGAGGTGGAGGCCATGCAGCACATGGCCGTGCAGCCGCTCGGGCCGTCCGAGCTGGCCGCGCGGCTGGGCCTCACGCCGTCGGCCGCCACGCTCGTGCTGGACAGGCTGGAAGAGCGCGGGCACGTCCAGCGCCGCCGCGACCCGTCGGACGGGCGGCGCGTGCAGGCGATGCCGAGCGAGGCCGCGCTCGGGGAGGTGCTCGGGCACCTCATGCCGATGCTGGTGGCACTGGACGAGGCGGAGGCCGAGTTCACGCCCGACGAACGACGGGTCATCCGGCGCTACCTCGAGCGCGCATCCGACGCTGTGCGCCTGATCCTGGACGACGACTCCGCCCGGATGTGACGCGGCCCCCGCGGTGCCGGGGTCGCTCGCTCAGCCGACCTCGCAGGAATCATCCGGGTGCCCGTCAGCGTATGGTAACGCGCGCGACCGTGGCCCTAGGCCTACCCCCCGGGCCGCTCCCCGATCAGGTGCCGAGCAACGGTGGGGTCGGTGGCCTGCGCGATCATGTCCCACCAGGCGAGGTCATCGCGAT
>CAZIQQ010000096.1:0-7282 GCA_964541555.1 uncultured Bifidobacterium sp.
GCCGCCGGGGGCCCCGCTCCTACCCGGCGTCACCCGGTGGCTGCACCAGCATCACGGCACACGGTGAGTTGTAGGCCAGGTGCTGGGCGAAGCTGCCGAGCAGCAGGTGCTCCACGCGCCCGCGGTGGCGCACCGCGACCAGCAGGTCCACATCGGATCCACGCGCCCACTCGGCGACGACGGTGGGGGCGTGGCCCTCCAGGAGGACCCCCTCCGACCCCGGCGAGAGAGCCACCATGCGCTCCATCCAGGACCTGGCGTCATGGACGTCGTCGTTCATCTCCTCGCCGACGTAGCCCGTGTACACGGACACGCCGGGCTCGATCACGTGCACCAGCGTCAGCCTGCCGGGGCCGAGGGAGCGCGCGCGGATGGCGGCCGCCAGCGCGGCGTCACCCGCGGGCGAGCCGTCGAGGCAGCAGGCGATGTGTGCGTATGCGTCGGCCATGGACGGGAGGCTAAGGCATACCCGGCGGGGCCGCCGGGATGGAGGCCGCGACTCGCAGCGCATCGGCCGGTGGGTCGTGCGTGCCCCTCACCTGGATTCCGAATGCACGGTCCCCGCGCTCCCACACGAGGAACGCCACGCCCCGTGCGCGGAGCACCCCGGGTGCCCCGGCAACATCCACCGCCTCGCCCCGTGCATCCGGCAGTTCGGGTACGGCGAGCGGGCCCGGGCACTGGCGCAGCAGCACGCGTGAATCCGAGCCGTCGGGCGCCCACGCGATGGCGATGGACGGCGGGGCGAAGGGGTAGGCGGCCTCGGGTTCCACCCGAACCGTGGTCATCGCGAAGCCGTCGGGCAGCCAGGCGGGCAGCAGTGCCGTGTACCCGGCCTCGAGTTCGGCGACGTCGAGACCCTGCACGGTGTCGCCTGCGCCGAACCCGGCGGCCATGCCGTGGCCGGCGCCCAGCCGACCCTCCACGCGACCGGCCACCAGCGCCATCTCGTTCAGTCCGGTGCGCAGCAGGCGGCCCACCGACTCGCCATCGGGGGTGATGGCGTCGAGCGCGACCAGGGGAGGGTCCCGCGGGATGCGCCCGGCAAGGATTCCACCCGGGTGCACCCCCACCTCCACGGGGTCAGGTCCCGCCAGGGTGGCCCGGACGGATGCGATTCCGGGTGCGACGCGTCCGAGCAGAAGGTGATCGGACGCCCCCTCACCGGACACGTCGCAGATCGTGGCGGTGATCGGCCGTGCGGCGCTCGGCACCCCCGGGGGGCATCCGAGGCGCGCCGGCACCGTGAGATCGGCGGTCACCCACGCGGCGCGGACGCGCTCCGGATCACCCGTGCGCGACACGGCCACCCATGCGGCCGATCCCGGCGCGGGGGGCATCACGACCTCCACCGGGTGGCCCAGCACCCGTGCCAGCACGGTGGGGTCGGCGGGAGAGTCCGTCATGGCCCCACGTTAGACCCCGGGGGGCGGGTACAGTGGCCTGCATGAGCGCCCAACCCATACGGATCGCACTCGAGAACCCCGACATCATCCTCATGCAGCGCCCTGAATCACCGGCGCTGGTGCATGGGCGGGTGGACCCCTCCGCGCTTCCCGAACTGCAGCCGCTCTGGGATGACGAGGACGGCCCCAAGGGCACCGCGCGCGTGGAGCGCCGGGACGGCGGGCATGTGTGCGTGGCGTCCATCACGACCCCCGTCGAGATGGAGATCGAGGTGACCCTCGGGTTGCCCGACGATCTCGCAGCCGGGATGGAACGCCGGCCGTCGGCGATGGTGATGATCTACCCCGACGACGACGCCCGCGGAGCGGGCCTCTCGGACTTCCGCACCGGTGGGGTGCGGGGCGACTGGGTGCGATTGGGCATCATCCTGCCAATCGCGACCACAGACCCCCTGAGGCCGGCCTAGAGGTACGCCAGCGGGTTCATCGCGACGCCCGCGATGCGGACCTCGAAGTGCAGGTGGCTGCCGGTGGACCTACCGGTGCTTCCCATGCGCGCGATCACCTGGCCGGTGGTGACGGTGTCGCCCTTCGCCACGTCGAACGCGCTGAGGTGGCCGTAGCGGGTGGTCTCCCCGAGGCCGTGGTCGATCACGACGAGGTTCCCGTAGGCACCGTTCGGCGCCGCGCTGATGACGACGCCGGCCTTGGATGCGCGGATGGGGCGCCCGAGCGGCGCCGCGATGTCGAGGCCCTCATGCATGCGGCCCCAACGGGGTCCGAATGGTGAGCTGACCATGCCGTTGGCCGGCCACACGAATCCCGCCTTCGAGGGCGTGGTGTCGTTGGGCTCGGGAACCGGGAATTCGTCGAACGAGCCATCCGCGTTGCGCCCGCTGCCCGAGAGGGGCGAGGCGGCCACGGTGCGCACGATCACGCCCAGCCTCTTCAGCACCGCCGCGTCGGCGACGCCCGTGGCGCGCACCTTCATCCTCCGCTGCAGAATGCGCACGCCTGCCCGGGTGCGCGCCCCATAGGCGCCATCGACCGGCACCTTGATGCCCCGGGCGCGCAGCGCGCGCTGCAGGCTCCTGACCGAGGCACCACGCGACCCCGGGCGCAGCACCTGTGCGGGTGCGGCTGTCGTGGGGGACGCGGGCGCCGTGGGCGTGGGCGCAGGTGCCGGGGTCGGAGCGGGGGAGGGAGTTGCCGCGGGGGGCGCGGCTGACGCGGGGGGCTGTGACACGTCGGATCCGGGGGCTGCCGGAGGCGCGGGGGCCTGCTGGGCCAGCGCGGGGGATGCCAGCGCGGCCATGCCCAGGCACGCCGCGCCGGCCAGGAATGCGAAGGGCTTCCGGACCATTCGGGGATTGACCCTAGCGGACGTGCTCGGCGTGGGCTCCATGCCGGGTCCTTTGGGTCATCGGGGCGGGACTCCTTGTGCCTTGCGGCGGCCGGGCGCCTCCGGCAACGCGGATTTCCCCGGTTTGCGTAACAATCAGGCCATGGGCGACTTGCGCGTGATGGTTGACGGGGTGCTGCTGGCGCCCGGTGAGGTGCCATTGATCCCCCTCGACGATGCCGTGGTGCGTGGCGACGGGGTATTCGAGGGCCTGCGCCTCTACGGCCACCGCCCGCGCACGCTCGAGGCTCATCTGGACCGCATGGAGCGATCTGCCGACATGGTACGGCTGCCGTTCGATCGCGATCTCATCCGCCGTGAGACCGAGGCCATCTCGGCGTCCACCTCGGCGCCCGACTGCGCCCTTCGGGTGATGCTGACGCGCGGGGGGCACCGCGTGCTGCGCGAGGAGGCGCTGTTCCCGCCTGCGCCCCGTGGGTGGTCGGTGCTGCCGGTGGCCCACCGCATCACCCCGCTGCTCGTGGCATCGAAGACCCTCAGCTACGCGGCGAACATGCAGGCGGCGCGCCTGGCGGCGGAGGCCGGTGCCGACACGGCGCTGCTCGTGGATGCCGACAGTGACGCCGTGCTCGAGTGCCCGGTCGCGAGCTTCGTATGGCTGGAGGGCGACGACCTCGTGGCGCCTCCGCTCGACACGGGGATCCTCGACAGCATCACGCGCAGGCTCATCGCCGAGGTCACCACCCTGCATGTGCGCGACCGCACGGTGGCGGACCTGGCGTCTGCCGACGGCGCGCTGGTGATCTCGACCGTGCTCGAGAGCAGGATCGTGCGCGAGGTGCAGGGGGTGGCCACATATGACGTCGGCGGCCGGCGCATCAACGAGATCGCCGATGCCCTCAGCGAAATGTGTGTCACGGGTGACCCGGATGGGGGCAGGACCGTCCCGGTCTGACCCGTTCTCGCCCGCGCGCCCGCCCGGCGTGCGATCATCCACCCATGCCCTGGTGGATCATCCTGATAATCGTCGTCGCCGTGATCCTCGTGATCATCTGGGCGGTCGCGCTGTACAACCGCCTCGTGCGCCTGCGGGTCGAGGTGCAGCAGGGGTGGGCGAACATCGACGTGCAGCTGCGTCGACGGTATGACCTGATCCCCAACCTGGTCGAGACGGTCAAGGGCTACGCCGAGCACGAGCGCGGGGTGTTCCAGGCCGTCACCGAGGCGCGCACGACCGCCATGGATGCCAAGGGTCCCGCGCAGGCGGGCCAGGCGAACACACTGCTGGCCAGCGCGCTGGGCGGTCTGTTCGCGGTGGCAGAGGCCTATCCCGACCTGAAGGCCAGCTCGAACTTCCTGCAGTTGCAGACCGAGCTGGCGAACGTCGAGGAGATGCTGGCGGCGGCCAGGCGTTACTACAACTCGACCGTGGCTCAGTACAACGCGACGCAGCACACGGTGCCGTCGAACCTCATCGCGAATTTCGGCGACTTCTCCGACGCCGAGTTCTTCGAGGAAGAGGACGAGGCGGTGCGCTCCGCGCCGCAGGTCTCCTTCGACCGGTAGGTGACGCTCCAGCAGCAGATCCGGGCGAACCGCTGGAGGACGCTGCTGCTGTTCGTGCTGTTCGGCGTGCTCATCGCCATCGTGCTCGGCGCGGTGTACTTCTTCGTGGACACCTCGTTACTGATCGTCATCGGCATCGGGTTGATCATCTACGGGGTCATCATGTGGTTCGCGTCGGGTTCCGTGGTGGCCTCCCTCGCCGGTGCGCACCCCATAACGCGCGACCAGCACCCCGAGTTGTGGCAGGCGGTCGAGGCCGCTGCGGTGGGGGCGGGGCTGCCGGTGACGCCTGCGGTGTACATCATCGAGGATCCCGCGCCGAATGCCTTCGCCGCAGGGCGCGACCCCAGGCACGCCTACGTGGCAGCCACCACGGGCCTGCTCGAAACCATGGGTCCCCGGGAACTGCGTGCCGTGATGGCGCACGAGATCGCCCACGTGCGAAACCGGGATGTGCGCCTGATGGCGCTTACCGCCGTGCTGGCCGGCGCCCTGCTCATCCTCTCGGACATCCTGCTGCGGGTGTTCATCTTCGGGGGAGGGCGCAACAACAGCAATAACCCGTTCGCGCTCATCGGCGTGCTCGTGGCGCTGATCCTGGCGCCCATCGGCGCCGCGATGATCCAGATGGCGCTGTCGCGCCGCCGCGAGTACCTGGCCGATGCATCTGCCGCCGAGATCACGGGAGACCCCGAGGGCATGGCGCGTGCACTTGCGGTGCTGCAGGCCGACACGCGTCAGGTCGGCCACGTGGGCCGTGCGACCGCGCACCTGTACATCGAGTCACCGCTGGTCAAGGGCCGCGGCCTCCTGGGAAACCTCGGCGGGATGTTCCAGACGCATCCGCCACTGGACGACCGCATCGAGGCCCTCGAGAAGGCCGGGGGATTCACCCTCGACAGGTCGTTCCTGGCCACCGTGCCCGTCCAGTAGGGGCACGGGCGGTATGTGCATAACAATGATTTCCGCGCGGTAGGGGACCGAACCCACTACACACGGGCGGCCGCGACGGGCAGTGTTCCGCCATGGACGCCGCAGATGGGTTCCACACCGCCCGTGACCGAACCCGCCCCGAGCTTCTCTGGTTCATGCGCAATGAACAGGTGCTCGGCCGGTGGCCGGTGATCGCCGAGCCCTGGGCGCAGGCCGTCGAGGAACGCCGTCAGGCCGAGATCAATCCGCCCGACCGGGACATCACGTACCTCCACGGTGCGGGCCGCTAGTACCAGCGGGGCTCATCGTCCGCGACGACGGGCGTCGTCGAACCGGCGGCGGTCGCGCTTGGTGGGCCGTGCCCCCAGTTCGGATCCCGGCGGAGGCGGCGCCATCTTGCGCATGAGCCTGTCCTTCTCACGCGCCTCGATGCTCTCGACGGTCTCCTCGTAGAGCTCCTGGGCCGCCGTGGCGGGCCCGCGGCGGTCGGACAGGCCCCGTACGTGCAGCGTCACCGGAGACGCGCCCGTGCGCGTGATGGTGATCTCGTCGCCTTCGCGCACGTCCTTGGCCGGCTTGGCGCGCTGCCCGTTGAGGTGCACCTTTCCGCCCTGCACGGCCTCGGTGGCGAGGGCGCGCGTCTTGAAGAACCGCGCAGCCCACAGCCATTTGTCGAGCCGCACGCGCTGTCCGTCCGCCGTCATGGCGTGCATTGTCCCATCCCGGCATGGCGCGGCCACCTCTGCAACAATCGTCGCATGGTCATGAGCGCTCTTTCGTGCCTCTGGGACGACCCCGATCGCTGCCCGCAGGTGCGCGTGGACGGGGTCACCGGTCGTCGCTACTGCCGTCTGTGCGGCCCGGAATCGCCTGAGGCCGCCGAGGCGCGCATGCGTGCTGAAGCAGAGGCAGCGGCCGTCGAGCCCGCACCCTCGCCGCCGGCAGACGCCGCGTAGCGCGAATCACGCGATTTCGGGCGGCGTGTGGGTCGTCTACCCCGCTCAGAGCGGAAATTTCCTTGACGACGAAACCTTGACAACACTTGGACAGGTCGGTTGTATATCCCTCAACAGTCACCTAGCGAACTGATCGAGGACAGCGCCATGTACCGCTACTCCCGCGCCATATACCGTGATCTCCAGCCGATGCTCCTGGAGAATCAGCTTCGCCCCGAGCTGGGCCAGCGCCTCCTCCTGGCGGCCTGCGAGCGCACGGTCGAGAGGCTTGCGCGTGACCACCGTCGCTTTGCCCGCCCCGCTGCCGCTCTCTTCGCCGACGTCCGGGCCCTCTTCCCCGTGTCGCGCCAGCTAGCCGTGTACGACATCATCGAGGCGCACATCGAGGCCTCGCTCGTCTTCCTGGACGAGGAGATCGCCGAGCGCGGCTCCGCGGACCTCCTCCGCTGCCGGGCGACGAACCGCAAGGGCAAGGCATGCCAGCGTGTGCCGGTCACGGGCTCGGACTACTGCCCGTCGCACCGGTACATCGAGAAGCTCCAGCAGGAGCGTCGCGGCAGTGACATGCTCGCCGCCTAGGCCCACGAGCTCAGCAGGGACCTTCCGGAGGGGCGCGTGAGCGCCCCTCCGCAGTTCGTGGCAGAGACCGACTCCTCGGGCCGCTTCGTGCGGCAGCAGTCGGCATTCAGGTCCGGTGTTGCCCCCGGCACCGATCACCCCCCCGAGGCGGGTCGCTACCACCTGTACGTATCGCTGGCGTGCCCGTGGGCACACCGGGTGGTCATCGCGCGCGAGTTGAAGGGCCTTGCGGACGTGGTCGGGATGAGCGTGGTGGACCCCATCCGTGACGAACGGGGATGGGCGTTCCGCCCGGGTCGCGGCCACGGCGAGGATCCCGTCAACGGGTTCGCGTTCCTGGCCGAGGCCTACGCGTGCACCGACTCCCGGTGGCGGGGGCGGGTGACCGTGCCGGTTCTGTGGGATATCGCGACACGGGCGATCGTCAACAACGAGTCCGAGGACATCCTGCGCATCCTCGACACCGGCTTCGGCGACCT
>CAZIQQ010000097.1:0-7255 GCA_964541555.1 uncultured Bifidobacterium sp.
CATCTGGATGCGCTTGTAGTGGTTGTAGACGGCGACCGAGAGGGTGCGCTTGGCCTCCTCCTGCCCCACCACGTAGTCGTTCAGGACCCCGTAGATCTCGCGCGGGCGCGGGAGGGTCTCGGCCTCGAGGGCCGCGGGGGCCTGCACGGCCTCCTCATCGATGATCTCGTTGCAGAGGTCGATGCACTCATCGCAGATGTACACGCCGGGGCCGGCGATGAGCTTCTTGACCTGGCGCTGCGACTTCCCGCAGAAACTGCAGAGGAGCTGCTCGCCGGTGTCGTTGGTGGTCTCGGACATCGCCTGCCTTCGTGCGGGTGGGGAGCCGGGGCCCGGACCTACTTGGCGTCGGGCTTCTTCTTCGCCGCCGGCTTCTTGGCGGCCGCGGGCTTCTTCGCCGCGGTCGTCCCCGACCCCTTCGCACTCGACGTTGCAGCCTTGGTGGACGCCGACGCCGACTTCGTGCTAGCGGGCTTCTTGGCCGCCGGCTTCTTCGCGGCGGGCTCCTTCTTGTCGGCAGCGGGCTTCTTGGCGGCCGCGGGCTTCTTGGCGGCCGTCTCCTTCTTCGCCGCCGGCTCCTTCTTCTCGGCCGCGGGCTTCCTGGCGGCCGCAGACTTCTTCGCGGCGGGCGCCTTCTCCTCGGCGGGGGCCGCAGCAGCCGCCTCGCGCTTCTCGGCCTCCTCGGGGGTGATCGGCTTCGCCGACTCCACGATCAGGTCGACGGCGCGCTCGATGCGCAGGTCCTCGCGCAGGTTGTCCCAGCCACCCGAGTCGCGCAGGGCGGTGAGCAGCTCATCGGCGTCGCGACCGGCATCCGCGGCGTCACGGCGCACGCGCTCCTCGATCTCGTCGTCGGTCAGCGTGATCTCCTCGGCGTTGGCCACGGCCTCCACCACCAGCTCGCGCTTGATGGTCATCTCGGCGTCGACGCGCAGCGACTCGCGCACGGCGTCGATGGTCTGGCCCTGCATGGCGAAGTACTGGTCGAGGGTGATGCCCTGCGGCATCTGGTGGGAGTACTCGTGGAGGATCTCCTCCACGCGACGGTTCACCATGACCTCGGGCACGTCGAGGTCCGCCGTGGCGACGGCGGCGTCGATGGCGCGGCGCCGGTAGCGCTCGTTCACCGCGCGCTCGGTGGCCGTGGCCAGGCGCTGCTCGATCTCGCCCCGCAGCTCGTCTGCAGATGCGAAGCCCACCGACTCGGCGAGGGCGTCGTCGATCTCGGGCAGCACCTTCTCCTGCACCTTCTGCACGGTGATCGCGTAGGCCACGACCTTGCCGCGGATCTCCTCGGGGGCGTCCTCGGGGTACGTGACGTCGAAGGTCACCGAATCGCCGGCCGACGTGCCCTCGAGCGCGTTGGTGAACTCGGGGAGGATCCGGTCGGTGCCGAGCTCGATGAGCTGGTCACGTGACATGGCCTCGGGCAGCGCCACGCCATCGAGGGTGCCGTCGATGTCGGCGATGACGAAGTCGCCCACGGCGGCGGCGCCGTCCTTGTCCTCGAGCCGCGCGCCCTGCTCGCGGATGCGATCGAGTTCCTCCTGCACGGCGCCCTCGGGCGTCTCGGCAGGCTCCTGCATGACCTCGAGGCCCTTGTAGTCGCCCAGCACCGGGGTGGGCGGCACCTTGACGGTGACGGCGAAGGCCACGCCCTGCTCGGTGGCGTCGCCCATGTCGACCTCGGGTGAGTCGATGGGGTCAACGCCCGTGGTGGCGAGCGCCTCGCGGTACCAGTCGTTCAGCGCGCGGTCGAGAGTCTGGGCGAACAGCCCCTCGCGCCCCACGCGCTGGATCACCACGCCGGCCGGCACCTTGCCCGGGCGGAAGCCGGGCAGGCGCATGCGGGACGAGGCCTCCTTGACGGTGCGGTCGAACTGCTTGCGCACCTCGTCCTCGGGGATCGTGACGTCGATGCGGACCTGATCGCCCTCGAGGGGAGTGACTTCAGCGACTACGGGCATGTGAACTCGCGGATTCTCTGGATGGTCATGAAAAGTGCGGGTGAGAGGACTCGAACCTCCACGGGTTTCCCCACCAGGACCTAAACCTGGCGCGTCTACCGGTTCCGCCACACCCGCACGAGTCGAAACAGCAGACAGGGTGAGCGATGGGACTCGAACCCACGACCGCCTGGACCACAACCAGGAGCTCTACCAGCTGAGCTACGCCCACCACGTTGCCGGGCGGGGCCCGGCGCCGGAGGAGGATAGCGGACACCCGTCCCCCGGCGATGCCCGAACCCCGGTGTCAGGCACTTAACCCTCCGAGCAGCGGAAACGTGCCCGGATAACGGTTAAGTGCCTGGCACCGGGGTGGGCCCAATCAGCGCGCCTAGTCGATCATCTCGTACGCCGGCAGCGTGAGGAAGTCGACGAAGTCCTCCGACGCGGTGATCTCGCCAAAGAGCTCGGCGCCCTCGTCGTAGCGGCCGGCGTCGCCGAACTGCGCCTTCACCTTCTCGAGCTCCTCGCCCAGGACCTGGCGGAAGAGCGCCTCGTCGATGTCGCGGCCGTCCTCCAGCTTGCCCTTGGGCGAGCGGATCCACTGCCACACCTGCGAGCGCGAGATCTCGGCGGTGGCGGCGTCCTCCATCAGGTTGTTGATGGGAACGCAACCCACGCCCGCGAGCCAGGCGCCCAGGTACTGGATGCCCACGTTCACGTTGGTGCGCAGGCCGGCCTCGGTGATGGGGCCCTCGGGCTCGAAGTCGAGCAGCTCCGAACCGTTCACCTCGACGTCGTCGCGCAGGCGGTCAACCTGGTTGGGCTTGTCGCCCAGCACGGCGTCGAAGGCGTCCATGGCGATCGGCACCAGGCCCGGGTGGGCCACCCACGTGCCGTCGTGGCCGTCGCCGGCCTCGCGCTCCTTGTCGGCGCGCACCTTCGAGATGGCGGCCTCGTTGGCCTCGGGGTCGTTCTTGATCGGGATCTGCGCCGCCATGCCGCCCATGGCCTGGGCCCCGCGCTTGTGGCAGGTCTTGATGGCCAGCAGCGAGTACGCGCGCATGAAGCGGCTGGTCATGGTGACCAGGGCGCGATCGGCCAGCACGAAGTCCGGGTCGGTGCGGAACTTCTTGATGCACGAGAAGATGTAGTCCCAGCGGCCGCAGTTGAGGCCGGCCGAGTGCTCGCGCAGCTCGTAGAGGATCTCCTCCATCTCGAACGCGGCGAGGATGGTCTCGATGAGCACGCAGCCCTTGATGGTGCCCTGCGGCACGCCGAGGTCATCCTGCGCCTTCACGAAGATGTCGTTCCAGAGGCGCGCCTCGAGGTGGCTCTCCATCTTCGGCAGGTAGAAGTACGGACCCGTGCCGCGCGAGAGCTGCTCCTTCGCGTTGTGGAAGAAGAAGAGGCCGAAGTCGAAGATGCCGGCCGACATCGGCTCGCCGTCAACCAGCACGTGCTTCTCGTTCAGGTGCCACCCGCGGGGGCGCACCAGCAGCGTGGCGATCTGGTCGTTCAGCTTGTACTGCTTGCCCTCGGGCGACTCGAAGGTGATGGTGCGGCGCACGGCGTCGCGCAGGTTGATCTGCCCGAGGATCGTGTTGTGCCAGGTCGGCGTGTTGGAGTCCTCGAAGTCCGACATGAACATCTTCGCGCCCGAGTTGAGCGCGTTGATGACCATCTTGCGGTCGACCGGCCCGGTGATCTCCACGCGGCGGTCCTGCAGGTCGGCGGGCAGCGGGGCGATCTTCCACGACGGGTCGTCACGGATGTGCTTGGTCTCGGGCAGGAAGTCGGGGCGCTCACCGGCCTCGAACGCGCCCTGACGGGCGGCACGGGCGGCCAGCAGCTCCTTGCGGCGGCTGTTGAACTCGCGCTGGAGGCCGGCTACGAACGCAAGCGCCTCCGGGGTGAGGATCTCCGCCATCTCGGGCGAGACGACCTCGAGGATCTCGACGCCTTCCGGGAGCTGCTCGGACATTGGTCCTCCGTGACCGTGATCAGTGACATGCGCCCGTCCGCGGGCGCGGGTCGGGAACCCTACCGGGCGGCGGCCGCCCGGTGGAACGCCCGTCAGAAGTCGATGACGACCTTCAGGGCCTCTCCGGTGCGCGCCAGGCGGAAGCCCTCGTCCACCTGATCGAACGGCACGTGGTGCGTGACGATGCCCTGGGCCCGCACCCGGCCGTCGTCGAGCATCGCGAGGGCGTCGCGGATGTCGGCGGGGCCGGCCGAGTAGGTCGACTGCAGGTCGACCTCGCGCCAGAAGATCGCGCCCAGGTCGATGGGCACCATCTCGCCGGGCGGAGTGGGCGCGAAGTACTGCACGACCGAGGCCGGCCCGGCCAGGTGCAGGGCGTCGTTCATGGCCGCGTGGTTGTGGGTGCACACGATGACCTGGTCGGCCAGGCGCCCGTCGAAGGCCTGCCGCACGGCCTCCGGGTCGCATTCCGCCACCACCGTGGCGCCCAGGGCCCTGGCCGCGGGCCGCCGGTCGGCGTTTGGTTCCACCACCACCACCCGGGCCGCGCCCAGCACCGGCGCGAGCTCGGCCTCAAGCAGGCCCATGGAGCCGGCCCCCACGATGACCACGTTCGAGCCCTCCCCCACCCCGGCCAGCCGCTGACCGCGCAGGATGCACGCCAGCGGCTCGATGAGCGTGCCGGCTTCGTCGCTCATGCCGTCGGGCAGGCGGTGCACGTCGAGCGCCACGTTCTCGGCCGGCACGCGGATGTACTGCGCCAGCCCGCCCGGGTCGATGCGCGTACGGCGGAAGGTGTCGCACAGCGTGTCGCGACCGCGACGGCACAGATCGCAGTCGAGGCATGGCACGTGGTGGTGCACGAACACGCGGTCGCCCACCACGAACGGCGCCCCGTCACCCACCTGCACCACGTCGCCAACCGGCTCATGGCCCAGCACCACCGGGGCCTTGGTGTCCTGGTACCACTCCATCAGGTCGGTGCCGCAGATCCCGCACGCCCGCGTGCGGATGACGATCTCACCCGGACCCGCTGAGGGGTCCGGGTGATCGTCGATCGTGAGGCGACCCGCCCCGTGGTAGACCGCTGCCTTCACGGCGGCGATGCTACCGGCGCGCTACTCCGCCGAGTCGGACTCGGAGTCATCCTTGCCGCACTCGGTGAGGCCCAGCTCGGCCGCGGCAGCCTTCTCGTCGGCGTAGAACGCCTCCGATGCGCCGGCCGCGACCTTCTCCGTCGCTGCGGTGGCTTCCTCGGACGTCGCGGCGTCCGGGGTCTCGGCGGCAACGTTGTTGATCCACTCCGTGCCCTGCAGCGATGCCTCGACGAGCTTCTTGGCCGCAGGCTCGAGCTCCTCGGGCGGGACGAGACCGATCAGGCCCTCCGACACGGACGCCGCGATGGTCGCTACCTCCGTGATGTACGCCTTGGTCTCGGCAGGGTCGCTGGGCGGGGTGAGCGCCTGGAGCTCGGCACTGCCTTCACTGCATACCTTGTCGGCCGCGCTGACGTACTCCTCGGCCGTCAGTCGCTGCCCGGCGTCACCGGACTCGGCCGGGGCGGCCGCAGTCGTCGCCGGCGAGTCCGAGCTGCCGCAACCGACGAAGCCGATGCTGCCCAGAGCGACGGCGCCGAGCAGGATGGCGGCGGTACGTGATGTCTTCATTGAGATCTCCGCTTCCATGAGTAGCCACCGGAGCGGGACCGCGAGCGTGCCGCGACGATGTCCGATGACGCGCCGGGGGAACAGCGCGCCGCGACTATACGCACGGCATCAGGGTCGCGTGCCGGAACCACCGTGGCGCCACTCCGTGGGGTCGCTCCCCGTGCCGGATCAGCCATCGCTGCCATCGGTGTCATCTGCGAGGCCCCCGGACATGCAGTTGGAAAGGCCCAGTTCCTTCTCAGCCGCGACAAGCTTCTGCTCGAGGGCCTCGGCCTCCCTCGCATCGGCCTCGAGCCCGGGGTCGTCGAGGTTGCCCGACAGGAGGGCGCTGATGAGCTTGGACCCGAGCTCGATGGACGCGCTGCTGGTCTCCACGAAGGTCGCGTGGGCCGTCGCCAGTTCCGCTGGCGGCACCAGGGCAGTGAGTTCCGCCACGCCCGCCTTCGCCCCCGCGACGGCCTTCTCGAGCGCGGCCTGCGCCTGCTCCGGCGTTTCGGAGTCCGCTGGCGTGTTCAGCGGCTCCGTGACCTCGGCGATCTTCGCGCAGATGGCGTTCGCGCTGGCCACGTACTCGGCCTCGGTCAGCGCGGCGGTGGTGGTGCTCTCCACCTGCTCGGCCGCGCTCGTGGCGCCGCCGTCGCTGCTGCTGCCGCAGCCGGCGATCACGCCGGCCGAGAGTGCGATCGCCGCGATGGCGGCGGTGGTCCTCTTCATGCCCTTCATCTCTGCCTCCTGGTGATCGCCGCGCACGGGTTCCCCATGGAATGCCTGACATGGGCACGGCCCCCGGGGAACGCTGGAGGGCGGCCGACACGGCGAGGGGAACGCCGCTATCCAACACGATCCGGCAGGCGCAGCGCCTAGAGGCGATCCACCCCTGTCACCTCGCCCGACGCCAGCGCGACCTGCGTTCCGTTCTCGTCGATGACCAGCCGGCCAAGGGCATCGATGCCGCAGCCGATACCCGTGCGTTCGCCCTGCGGCGTGCCCAGGGTCGTCGGGCGGCCTGCCAGGTGGTCACGGCGTCCGAATGCGGACACGATGGGCATGGCCCCGTGCTCCATCCACGCCTCGTACCTGCGGCCGATGGCCCCGAGCGCGGCCACCAGCAGGTCGCCCCGGCGGGGCCGCACGCCGAGCGACGCCAGCGACCCGGGGGTCCACCGGGCCCCGGGTACGTCGGGCACCGGACCCACGTTGATGCCCATACCGGCCACGGCCCACGACACGCGCTCCTGGTCGGCGGACATCTCGCAGAGGATTCCCGCCACCTTCGTTCCGCCGGCGAGGATGTCGTTGGGCCAGGCGATCTCAACATCGGGCACGCCACAGGCCTCGAGGGCGTCCGCCAGCCCCACGGCCACCACGATCGGGAGCAGGCCGGAGTCGACCGGGCTCACCCTGGGCCTGAGGATGACGCTGTACATCAGGGCCTCGCCCGGGGCGTCCACCCACGCCCTGCCCCGGCGGCCGCGGCCCGCGGTCTGGTGGTCGCTGCCGATCACCGTGCCCTCGGGCGCGCCCGCCCGGGCCAGCCCCGACGCCTCGTCGTTGGTGGACCCGATCTCGGGGGTCCACGTGACAGGCCCGGCGAGCGGGGCCGACAGCAGGGGCATCACCGCGCTGGGAACCACGGGGTCTGCCGAGGGGTCGAGCAC
>CAZIQQ010000098.1:0-7246 GCA_964541555.1 uncultured Bifidobacterium sp.
CGCGTGTGGGTGCTGAGGGGATCGCGCATCGTCACCAGCGTCTCCAGCGGGTCGCTGGGCGTGGCACGCGTGACGGTGCGCAGGGTGCCCCGCGCCGGCAAGCTGCGGTTCCTCGTGGACGGCCGCCCGCTGGCCGTGCGCCTCACCGGCCGCGGGTAGCGCAACGCCGCACGGTGCGGTGGGGACCACCCCCCGCACCGTGCGGCGCCCCGCGGGCCGTGTGCCGCCGGGCGCCCCTAGGCCAGCAGGGTGCGGCTGAGCCGGCGCACCGGCAGCCAGAAGAGCGCGGCGGTGAAGCCCACCAGCACCGCCACATGGCCCAGGGTCACCCACCCCACGTCGCCCATCACCAGCTCGCGTGTGGCCGCCACGAAGTGGCTGAGCGGCAGGCACCAGCCGATCACCTGGGCCCACTCGGGCAGCTGGGTGAAGGGGAAGAAGATGCCGCCGAACAGGAACATGGGCGTCATCACGCCGGTCCAGAAGATGTTGAAGTGCTCGATGTTCGAGGTGAACGAGGTGTAGGCCATGCCGATCACCGCGAAGGTGAGTGCGCCCACCAGGAACACCAGCGGGCACAGCAGTGCCCACCACGACGCGATCAGCCCGAAGGGCGCCATCACGATGAGGAACACGATTCCGTAGATGGTTCCGCGGGTGGCGCCCCACAGGTACTCGCCCACCACCACGTCGCCCACCGACAGCGGGGTGGTGATGGCCGCCTCGAACACCCGGCGCACGTGGATGCGCACGAAGGCGTTGTAGGACGTCTCGAGGATGGCCCCGAACATCACCGCGCTGGCCGCGATGCCCGGGGCGATGAAGTCGATGTACGACACCCCGTCGACCTGCGTGAGGTACGCGCCCAGGCCCAGCCCCATGATGGCCAGGTAGGCGATGGCCTCCACGAAGCGGGGGCCGAGGGTGGTGAGCACGGTCTTGCGGCCGACCGTGGCGTTGCGGAACCAGAACCTGCCGGCGCCGCGGGCGGTCAGCCGCTGGCCCGTGGAATTCAGCTGAGGGCCTCGAGGGCCGCCTGGAAGTCGGCGGCCAGGCCGTTGTGGCCGTGCTTCAGCGCGGCGTCGATGCCGGCCAGGTAGGCGTCGGCGGCGCCGTCGGTGTCGCCCTGGGCGGCCAGGCATTCGGCCAGGTGGCCGTACGCCGCACCCTCATCGGTGGCCAGGTCGAGGTAGGCCCGGTACTGCTCAACGGCCTCGGGCCAGCGCTCGGCCTGCCGCAGGGCGACGGCCAGCCCATAGCGGGCGCGGGGCTCGTCGGGGACCTCGGCGACGAGGTCCGAGAAGTATGCGATGCGGTCGATGGCCACGTCAGGCAGCGAGAGAGCCGGGGAAGGTCAGCTCCACGGCCTGATCGGGCGCGCGCAGGGCGGCGTCGCGCGCCGCCAGCACGCGCTCGCGCGGGATGCTGCAGGCCTCCGCGGCCGCACTCACCTCATCGTCGGACGTCGTGTCGGCCGCCAGGACCTCGATGCCGACGGCCCGTCCGTGGGCGTCGCGGTGTACGAACACGAAGTCGCTGATGTCATCCACGGGCGCAGGGTCCCACTCCCCTTCAACGACGGAGATGAACAGCGCATGGGCCCGGCTGTCGTACTCGGCCCTCATGTGGCGTCCCCCCGCCTCTCGTGGATTGTGATGACGAACCGGGGGTCGTCGGCGGCGATGACGATGCGCATGGAGCGCCCATGGATGACCCCGTGAACGCGAATGTTGCCGTTGGAGTCGCGGGATATCCAGCCCTCTTCCCCGACGATGAGGTGGATGACGTCCGCGGCGGTGAGCCCCCACTCGCGCATGTTCCGTCGGGCATGGCGGCTGAAGCGCACACGTCGATGCTGATCGACGGGATCTCACGCGACCGCCGCGCAACGCGCCGGATCACGTACCGGTGCGCAACAGCATGCGCGCGAGGAGGAACCGTGGTGCCTGGCACCGGGGTTCGGGGGGCTTGTGCGGTTTCGTCACGAGAATGTCACAAATGGCACTTGGGGGACCCCTGCAATCCCGCTTGCCATGAGGCAATCCGCACGATGGTGCGCTTGTGCATGACCGTTGTTAGGGTGATTCCGGATCGCGGGGTGGTACACCCGTGATGGAACTGCGGCGAAGAAGAAGAGGCCGGTCCCCGTGGACCTGTACACCTGGCTTCCACTCCTGATCTACATCCTGCTCGGCGCCGGCGTCGCGGCGGCCCTGTTCTCGTTGTCGCTCATCGGCCGCCGCAGGCCGAACGCCGTGAAGGAGCTGCCGTTCGAGAGCGGAATCCTCACCGTGCAGCCGGCGCGCCAGCGGTTCTCGATCGACTTCTACCTCACCGCCATGCTCTTCATCGTCTTCGACATCGAGCTGGCGTTCCTGTACCCGCTGGCCGTGGTGCTGCGCGACTTCGGCACGGTGGCCGTGGTCGAGCTGGTGGTGTTCATGGCCATCCTCACCGCGGCGCTCGCATACATCTGGCGGAAGAGGGCACTCGAATGGCGCTGATACCGCCTCCCGGCGCACCCGTGCACCGCGCGGGCCGCACCGACGACCGCATCGACTGGGACCTTCGCGACCCGCTGGGCGCCGAGGTCAGCAAGGGCCTGCTCACCACCACGGTCGAGAAGGCCATCGCCTGGACCCAGACCTCGGCCATCTGGCCCGCCACCTTCGGCCTGGCCTGCTGCTCGATCGAGATGATGCACACGCTCTCGCCGCGCCTCGACATGGGCCGCTTCGGCGCCGAGTACTTCCGCGGCACGCCGCGCCAGAGCGACCTGATGATCGTGGCCGGGCGCCTCACGCAGAAGATGGCGCCGGTGGTGCGCCACATCTACGACCAGATGCTCGAGCCCAAGTGGGTCATCAGCATGGGCGCCTGCGCCAGCACCGGCGGGGTGTTCAACAACTACGCCGTGGTGCAGGGCGTCGACAAGATCCTGCCGGTCGACGTCTATGTGCCCGGCTGCCCGCCGCGCCCCGAGGGGCTCATGGAGGGCATCGACGTGCTGCGCAGGAAGATCGGCGCGAACGGCCAGGTGCCGTCGTCGGAGCTCATCAGCCAGCGCCGGGCCGATCGCCTCGCCTGGGAGAGGGAGAACGAGGCCGGGCTGGCCGCGCTGCGCGAGCTGTCGGCCGGGCACGACGTGCAGCAGGCCGGGGAGGTACCCGGGGCATGAGCGACGTATCGGTGCAGATCGAGGCGGCAACGCCCGGCGCGGTGGTCGCCGAGTTCGACCACGTGGGCGAGCTCACCGTGGAGGTTCAGAAGGAGCGCATCGTCGAGGCCTGCCGCGCGCTGCGCGACGGCCCCTCGCAGTTCCTGCTGCTGTCCGACATCACATGCGCCGACTTCCCCGACGAGCCCGGGCGCTTCCGCCTTGCCTACCAGCTGACCTCCATCACGAACGGGGGCCGCGTGCGCCTGCGGGCCTGGGCCGGGGCGCTCGACCCCGAGATCGAGTCGGTCACCTCGGTGTGGCCCGGCGCCAACTGGATGGAGCGCGAGGTGTACGACCAGTTCGGCGTGCGCTTCGCCGGGCACCCCGACCTCTGCCGCATTCTCAACCCGCTCGACTGGGACGGCCACCCGCTGCGCCGCGACTACCCCATCGGCGGCGAAGAGGTCCAGTTCACGGATGCCGTGTAGCCCATGAGCACCACCGACCCGCGCACCGAGAACTTCCCCCTGGCCGCCGAGAGCCGCGAGGCAATCGAAGGCGCGCTCCGCGAGAACCGGGCGCTCACCCCGACCGAGCGCGTCATCGCGAGCGTGGAGGCCTACACGGCCGAGGAGGCCGCCGAGCGCACGCTGGCCAATGAGATGCTGGCCGACACCCGGCCCGGCGTGCGCCAGCCGCTGCTGCTGAACCTGGGGCCCAACCACCCCAGCACCCACGGCGTGCTGCGCCTCATCGTCGAGCTCGACGGCGAGGTGGTGAAGGAGGTCACGCCGGTCATCGGCTACCTGCACACCGGCATCGAGAAGCAGTGCGAGAACAAGACCTGGTGGCAGGGCGTCACGCTGGTGACGCGCATGGACTACCTGGCGCCCTTCGCCAACATCAAGGCGTACACGATGTCGGTGGAGAAGCTGCTGCAGATGGACGTGCCGCCGCGCGCCGAGTGGATCCGCGTGCTGCTGGCCGAGATGAACCGCATCGCCAGCCACCTGGTGTGGCTGGGGACGTCGGGCCTCGAGCTCGGCGCGATGAGCGTGTTCTTCTACTGCTACCGCGAGCGCGACGAGCTGCTGGACCTCTTCGAGATGGTGTCGGGCGAGCGCATGAACCACCGGTACTTCCAGGTGGGCGGCTGCGCGCAGGACCTCCCCCCCGGGTTCGTCGAGCGCACCCGCAAGTTCGTGAAGGAGATGCCCAGGCGCATCGACGAGTACGAGGCCCTGCTCACCGGCAACCCCATCTGGAAGGACCGCATGGTGGGCATCGGCGTGCTGCCGGCCGACCAGCTGCTGGCCCTGGGGGTCACCGGCCCCACGCTGCGTGCCGCCGGCGTGCCGCACGACCTGCGCAAGATCGCCCCGTACTCGGGCTACGAGCACTTCCAGTTCGAGGTGCCCACCGCCACCGAGGGCGACTGCTACGCCCGCTACCTGGTGCGCGTGCGCGAGATGCGCGAGAGCCTGAAGATCATCGAGCAGGTGCTCGACGGCCTGCCCGAGGGCCCCACCATCGCCGACGACCGCAAGGTGGTGCTTCCGCCGCGGGAGGAGCTGGCGTACTCGATGGAGGCCCTCATCCACCACTTCAAGCTGGTGAGCGAGGGCTTCATGGTGCCGGCCGGCGAGGCCTACGCCCCCATCGAGAGCCCGCGCGGCGAGATGGGCTGCTACGTGGTGAGCGACGGCGGGCCCAAGCCGCACCGGGTTCACATGCGCGACCCCTCGTTCGTGAACCTGCAGGCCACCGCGCCGCTGTGCAAGGGCACCTACCTGGCAGACCTCATCGCCATCGTCGCCACGCTCGACCCCGTGATGGGGGGAGTGGACAGGTGACCACGCACGAGCTCGAGGAGTACCTGGCGCCCATGCGCCACGAGTACGCCGACCCCCGGTCGCTCATCCTGCCCGCCCTGCGGTACGCCCAGGGCGACGCCGGGTGGCTCGACCCGCAGGCCATGGCCGCGGTGGCCGAGGCCACCGGGTTCTCGCAGGCCTACGTGGAGAGCGTGGCGTCGTTCTACGACCGCCTGTACCTCGAGCCCGTGGGCCGCAGGGTCATCAACGTGTGCGTCACGCTGTCGTGCATGCTGCGCGGGTCGGACGAGATCTTCGAGCACCTGGCCGACTACCTGGGCCTGGACGGCGAGGGCACCACCGACGACGGCATGTTCAGCCTGCACAAGGTGCAGTGCATCGGCGCCTGCGACCGCGCGCCCTGCCTGCAGGTTGACGCCGGTCAGCAGATCGGCCCGCTCGAGCCGGCCGACGCCACGTGCCTGGTCGACGACCTGCGCGAGGCCGCAGCACCCGCGAGGTACGACCGCTAGATGCCAGTCCTGAACTCCGTATTCCGTCACCGCGAGTTCGGTGACCACCTCACGTCGCTGGTCGAGTACGAGCGCGCGGGTGGCTACCTGGGCCTGCAGGAGACGCTTGCGATGTCTCCCGACGACGCCCTCTACGCCTTCCACCGATCGGGCCTGCGCGGCCGCGGCGGAGCCGGCTTCCCCATGGGCCGCAAGGCGTCGTTCCTGCCCAAGGACACCGGCAAGCCCACCTACATCGTGTGCAACGCCGACGAGAGCGAGCCCGGCACCTTCAAGGACCGGGAGATCATCGAGCACAACCCGTTCCAGCTGATCGAGGGCATGACCATCGCGGGGTACGCGGTGGGCTGCGAGCGCGCCTACATCTACATCCGAGGCGAGTACGGCGTGCAGGGCGAGGTGCTGGCGGCGGCCATCGCCGAGGCCCGCGACGCCGGCAGGCTGGGCCCCGATGCACTTGGCCCGGGCAGGCCGTTCGACATCACGCTCTACCGCGGAGCGGGCGCGTACATCTGCGGCGAGGAGACCGCCCTGCTCGAGAGCCTCGAGGGCAAGCGCGGCCAGCCGCGGCTGAAGCCGCCCTTCCCCGCCGTGGCCGGCCTGTACGGCTGCCCCACGCTCATCAACAACGTCGAGACCCTCGCGTCGCTTCCGCCCATCATGCACCGGGGCCCCGACTGGTACGCCGCCATGGGCAACGAGAAGAGCCCGGGCACCAAGCTGTTCTCGGTGTCGGGCCACGTGCTGAAGCCGGGCAACTTCGAGATCGTGCTCGGCGAGACCACCCTGCGCGAGCTCATCTACGACCTCGCGGGCGGGCTGCGCGAGGGGCGCGAGGTCAAGGCCGTGTGGCCGGGTGGGTCGTCGGTGCCGGTGATCGGCCGGGAGTCGCTCGACGTGCCGCTCGACTACGAGGCCCTGAACGGCGTGGGCACGTTCCTGGGCAGCGGCGGCTGCATCGTGATGGACGACTCCGGATGCATCGTGCGCGCATCGTGGAGGCTTGCGCAGTTCTACCGCCACGAGTCGTGCGGCAAGTGCACGCCGTGCCGCGAGGGCACCGGGTGGCTCGCGAAGATCCTCGGGCGCATGGTCGAGGGCGAGGGCCGGGGCGAGGAGGACATCCGCATGCTCGAGAGCCTGTTCGGGCGCATCTCCGGCCGCACGCTGTGCCCGCTGGCCGACGGCGCCGTCATGCCCGTGCAGAGCGCGCTCAACCTGTTCCGCGACGAATTCGTGCGCGTGGCCAGCGAGGGCTCGCCGCGCCCCGCGCCCATGATGGAGGCGCCCGTTGGCTGACCAGCCCGCCGACATGGTGACCCTCACCATCAACGGCCGGTCCGTGGATGCCCCCAAGGGCACCATGCTGGTTGATGCCGCCAAGGCCGCGGGCATCGAGATACCCATCTTCTGTTACGAGCCCCGCCTGGGACCCCCCGTGGGCGCCTGCCGCATGTGCCTGGTGGAGGTCGAGGGCATGCGCGGGCTGCAAACCGCCTGCTCCACCCCCGTGGCACCCGACATGGTGGTGAACACCGACAACGAGGTGGCCAAGGACGCCCAGGACGGCGTGCTCGAGCTGCTGCTGGCCAACCACCCGCTGGACTGCCCGGTGTGCGACAAGGGCGGCGAGTGCCCTCTGCAGGACCGCACCTTCCGCTTCGGGCCCGGCGAGACCCGCACCCTCGAGCCCAAGGTGCACTTCCCCAAGCCGCTCGACCTCTCGCCGCTGGTGGCGC